>SLSQ01000313.1 GCA_007130355.1 Trueperaceae bacterium | reverse complement strand
GGGCCCGCGGCCGCCGGGGCGCCCGCGGCCGTACCGGCCTGCGAAGCGCCGGCCGCGTACCACGCCGTCAGAAAGGCGTCGACGCCGTCGTGCCGGCGGGCGGGGAGCCGGGCGAGGGCGGTCCGGACCACCCGGGCCGCCTCCTTGGGGAGTTCGGGGCGCAGCGACGCCGGATCGCGCAGCAGGCCTCCGAGATGGGCGTGCATCAGGGCGTCGAACGTCTCGCCGCGGAACGGGCGCTGGCCGGTCAGGACCTCGTAGGCGAGCACGCCGAGCGCGTACACGTCGCTGCGTACGGTCGACGCGCCCCCCTCGAAGATCTCCGGGGCCATGTAGAAGGCGGTGCCGACCCGTTCGGCGTCGTCGGCGCCGAAGAAGACGCCGGTGCCGAAGTCGCCGAGCTTGGCGCGGCCGCCGTCGTCGAGGAAGACGTTCGCCGGCTTCACGTCGCGGTGCAGGACCTTCCGTCCGTGGGCGTACGCCAAGCCTTCGGCCACCTCGCTCACCAGGCGGATCGCCTCGGACAACGGGAGCCGCCCCCGTTCCAGGAGCGCCTGGTCGAGCGTGCCGCCGGAGCACATCTCGAGCGCCAGGTAGGCGCCGGACCCGGTCGGGTGCCCGTCCAGCCCGCGCACCACGTGCGGATGGTCGAGTCGCAGGGTGATCATCACCTCGTTCTCGAACATGCGCCTGAGGACGGGACGTTCCTCGATCTCCGGGCGGGGCAGCTTGAGCGCGACCTTCCCGTAGCGCGCGTGGCGAGCCAGGTGCACGTTCGCGGTCTGGCCCGATCCGAGCCGGTGCAGGATCCGGTACCCGTGGGGGACGGTCGGGTCGTGATCGGGTTCGGGCACGCGCCGCTCGCCGGCGCCCTAGAGGTCCAGGTCGTCGCCGGGGGCGAGGACCTGCGCGAGGGCGTCGGTCTCCCGTTCGACGCGGACCGCGAAGGCGTGGGCGTCCTGCCGGATCGGCGGGAAGGTGTCGTAGTGCACCGGAACCACCCGCTTCGGGGCGAGCAGGCGCACCGCCTCGAGGGCGTCGTCCGGACCCATCGTGAAGTGGTCGCCGATCGGGACGAAGGCGAGATCGAGGCCGCGCCGTCCGACCAGCGCGAGATCGCTGAACAGCGCGGTGTCGCCGGCGTGGTAGACGCTCCGGCCCTCCGCCTGGATCAGCAGCCCGCCCGGCATCCCGCCGTACGAGCCGTCGGGCAGCGAGCTCGAGTGCCAGGCCGGGTGCAACGACACCCGGCCGAAGCCGAGGTCGATGCCCCCGCCCATGTTGATGCCGACCGCGTCCTCGACCCCCTGAGCTCCGATCCACGCCGCCACCTCGACCGCGGCGACGACCGTGGCCCCCGTCCGTCGCGCGAGCGCGACCGTGTCGCCCACGTGGTCGGGGTGCCCGTGCGTCAGCAGCACGTGCGTCGGGGCGAGATCGCCGGCCTTGGCGCCGGCGAGGGGGTTGTCGTCGAGGAACGGGTCGATCAGGACGTCGGCCGCGCCGATCCGCAGCCGGACCGCCGCGTGGCCGAGGAACGTGATTCGCATGGCACCTCCAGGAACGGCGTTGGCCGCCGGGCACGCCCGACGCGCATCGTGCCGCGAGGCTACCACGAGGGCCCGTCGCCGCTTGCGCCGGAACCGGCCCGGACGGTAGCGTGCGCCGACCTTTAATCCGGTCCCGAGAGGCCGGGAAGGAGCGAACGTGCAGAAGCTCTCCAGGCGGTCGCCGCGGCGACCGACCGATCCGAACCGACGAGCCGAATCCGCGCCGACCGACGCCGCCGCGTCCGGTCGGCGCGTTCGCGTGCCACGCCGCCCCGAGTCCCAGGAAGTGGAGCGACCATGAACCTCAAGTCGACGCTGTTGGACGCGCGCGAGCTGGACCGGGCCCTGACCCGGATCGCGCACGAGATCGTCGAGCGGAACAAGGGCGCCGAACGGCTGGCGCTGATCGGCGTGCACACGCGCGGCGTGCCGATCGCCGAACGCCTCGCGGAACGGATCGCGACGTTCGAACGGGTCCGCCCGGAGGTCGGCAAGCTCGACATCACCCTCTACCGCGACGACCTGACGGAGATCGCGCTGCAGCCGATCGTCAAGCGGACGGAGGTGCCGTTCGACGTCAGCGGCATGCGGCTGGTGCTGTGCGACGACGTCCTCTACACCGGTCGGACCGCCCGCGCGGCGCTCGACGCGCTCGTCGACATGGGCCGGCCGGCGGTGATCCAGTACGCGGTGCTGGTCGACCGCGGCCACCGCGAGCTGCCGATCCGGGCCGACTACGTCGGCAAGAACGTGCCGACCCGTCGCGACGAGGTGGTCAAGGTGCGCCTGAGCGAGGTCGACGGCGAGGACGAGGTCCTGCTCGGGGAACGGACGCCGGCCTCGGACGCGGAGGAACGCGGGTGAGCGCGGCGGAGCGGCCGCGGCACCTGCTCGACTTCGCCGCCTGGCCGCGCGAGCGGATCGAGGCGCTCCTCGAGACGACCGAAGTGATGGCGCAGGTGCTGCAGCGCCCCGTGAAGCGGGTCCCGGCGTTGCAGGGGTTCACCGTCGCCACCCTCTTCTTCGAGGACTCGACCCGCACGCGCCTCAGCTTCGAGCGCGCGGCCCGCGCCCAGTCGGCCGACGTGCTGCCGTTCGCGAAGGGCGGCTCGTCGCTCTCGAAGGGCGAGTCGCTGCGCGACACGGTCGAGACCCTGTCGGAACTGCAGGCCGACCTGTTCGTGGTCCGGCACCCCGCCGCCGGCGCCGCGCACCAAGTCGCGCGCTGGACCGACGCCGCCGTGGTGAACGCGGGCGACGGCCGCCGGGCGCATCCGACGCAGGCGCTCCTCGACGCCTACGCCTACCGCGCACGGACCGGTCGCCCCTTCCCCGAGACGCGCCTCGCCATCGTCGGCGACGTGGCGCACTCGCGGGTGGCGCGCAGCGCGGCCGAAGCGTTCGCCGCACTGGGCGCGGAGGTGATCCTCTCCGGCCCGCCGACCCTGCTCCCGCGCGAGCTGGCCGAGCTGCCGGGCGTGACGGTCGAGCCCGATCTCGACCGGGCGCTCGACGGGGCGCACGCGGTGATGGCGCTGCGCCTGCAGCGGGAGCGGATGGCGTCGTTCCGCCTCGCCTCCCTCGAGGGCTACGCGGCGCGCTACCGGATCGACGAAGCTCGCCTGCGGGCCTGCTACGACGAGGTGGTGGTCCTCCACCCGGGGCCGATGAACCGCGACGTCGAGCTGGCGAGCGACGTGGCCGACGGACCGCGGTCGCTGGTGCGCGCGCAGGTCGCGGCCGGCGTGCCGGTCCGGATGGCGGTCCTCTACCACCTGCTGGTCGGAAAGGGAGAACGATGAGCCGAACGAACGAGCTGCGCGTCCGCGTCCGCGGCGCGACCCGCGTCGACGCGGACGGAGTGCACGGCGCGGGCGACCTGGTCTTCGCGCACGGCCGGATCGAAGGGGTCGAACCGGGCGGTCCGGTCGACGTCGAGATCGATGGGAGCGGCCGGACGCTGGCGCCGGCCTTCTTCGATCCGCACGTGCACCTGCGCGACCCCGGCTTCGAGACCAAGGAGGACCTCGCGAGCGGCCTGGCCGCCGCGGCGGCCGGCGGCTTCGGCACGGTCGTGTCGATGGCGAACACCGACCCGGTGGTCGACCATCCGGATCTGGTGCGGTCGTTGATCGCTCGGGCGGAGGCGCTCGGCGGCACCCGGCTGCTGCCGGCCGCGTCGGTCTCGATCGGGCTCCGGGGCGAGCGTCTGGTCGACGTGCCGGCGCTGGTCGAGGCGGGCGCGGTGATGCTCACCGACGACGGGATTCCGGTCGCCGACGGCGAACTGATGCGGCGCGCCTGCGAGTGGGCGCGCCAGGAGGGCGTGCCGGTCCAGACCCACTCGGAGGAGCCGACGTTGCGCCGCGACGGCGTGATGCACGAAGGCGTCGTGAGCGAGCGCCTGGGCCTGCCGGGCAACCCGGCGGCGGCCGAGGCGACGATGGTCCATCGGGATTGCGCCATCGCCGAGCTCACCGGTGCGCGGGTCCACATCGCGCACGTCACCTGCCGGGCGGCGCTCGAGGTGGTGGCGTGGTTCAAGGAACGGGGCGCGCCGGTGACGTGCGAGGTCACGCCGCAGCACCTCGACCTGACCGACGCGGCGTTGACGGGCTTCGACCCGGTCTTCAAGGTCGCGCCGCCGCTCCGGACCGCCGACGACGTCCGGGCCCTGCGCGACGGCCTGCGCGCCGGCGTCGTCGACTGCATCGGCACGGACCACGCGCCGCACGCCCGTCACGAGAAGGAGCGGGACCTGCTCACGGCGCCGTTCGGGATCGCCAACCTGGAGGTCGCGTTCCCGCTTCTGCACGAGCGGCTGGTGCTCGGCGGCGAACTGTCGCTGCCGGCGCTGATCGCGGCGTTCACCACCGGCCCGGCGCGGGTGCTGGGCCGCCCGGCGCCGTCGCTCGCCGTGGGCGCGCCGGCCGACCTGGTGCTGCTCGACCTCGAGACGCCGCGCCGGGTCGACCCGAGCACCTTCCGTTCGAAAGCGAAGTTCGGACCGTGGGACGGGGCGACGTTGCGCGGTTGGCCGCTGCGCACCTGGGTCGGAGGGCGCGAAGCGTTCGCGCGGGACGGGGTCGACGGAGGGGCCTGAACGCGCACCTTCGGATCGCTCCTTCGAAGCGCTCGCCGCCTTCGGACTCGAGGACGTGTGGTCGTCTCGGGCGCGTCACCCCAGGTGCCCGAGGCCCTTCGCCTCGGATTCTTCGGCCGACCGGGTCGCGTCGGTCGCCGGGCCGACATCGGTCGCCCGGACGCGGGTCTAGGCTCCCCTTCGGTCGCCGCGAGGTCGCGCCGACCGAAGCATCCTATCGCCGTCCTGGACGGCGTTCTCCGAGGTGAGTCATGACGATCCGGATCGCAGAACTGACGACCGAACTCGCCGCGCACGACGTGGCGACGCTGCGGGTGATGGCCGAGCGCGTGGTTCACGACCGCCCCAGCTTCCGGACCGTGACCGGACGGGTCGGCGACGAACCGGTCCAGATCTTCACCACCCGCCGCGGCGGTCCGGTCGAGCGGCTGTCGGTGGTCGGCCCCACGACCCGACTCGACGTGCCCGCCCACGACCGCCGCACCCTCTACCGCCTGCTCGCCGAGGCGAACTGAGGACGCGCCCGCCCGGACGCCGCGCGCGGAACCGTGCCCCGCTGTCGAACGGGGCGAACGGCCGGCGGCCCTAGAGCCGCCGGCCGTTCAGGATCGCCTCCAGATCGTGGGTCAGCTCGGGAAGCGAGCCCTGGCCGTACACCGCCCGCAGGCGCCCGCTACGGTCGACCAGCGCGACCGACTCGGTGTGCACGATGGTGCCGGAGGCCTGGTTGTAGCCGACGAAGAAGCGCCGCGCCGCGGTCGCGACGTCCTCGTTCGAACCGGTGAGCCCGACGAACTCCTCATGGAAGCCGCGGACGTACGCCCCGAGCCGCGCGGGGTCGTCCTGCTCGGGATCGACCGTCACCATCGCCACCCGCAGGGCGCTGCCCCGGTCCAGGTCGCGGACCGTGTCGGCGAGGCGCGTCATGGTGAGGGGGCAGACGTCGGGACAGTCGACGAACCCGAAGAACACCAGCGTCCAGTCCGCCTCCTCCGCCACCGCGCCGAGCGTCACGCGTGCGCCGTCCGGTGCGCGGTCGAAGGCGAGTTCGCCGACCTGCTGCGGCGCCTCGAGCACCGTGCCGGCGAGCTCCGGGCCGGGTGCCAGGAGCCGCCCGGAGGTGTAGGCGGCGAACCCGGCCGTGACGAGCATCAGGGCGCCGAAGACCCACTTCGGACGCCGCCACGGCGGGGCGGAGGGACGATCGGTGGCGCGGGTCGGCTCGTTCATGGGTCGAGCCTACCCGGCCCCGTTGCCGCCTCCGGTCAAGCCGTGAACGCCGAGCGCAGCCGCTCGAGCCGGCGTTCGTAGAGGACCGCCACGTCCACGATCTCCGGGGCGCCCTCCTCGGCCGCCTCGCCGCTCGAACCGAGCATCGAGGCGCAGAACGGGCAGGCGGCCGCCACCGTGGTGGCGCCGGTCGCCCGCGCCTCGCGCATGCGGGCGTCGGCGACCGAGCCGTCGCCCGGCTCCTCCTCCTTGAAGAACTGCGCGCCGCCGGCGCCGCAACAGAAGCTCTTGCGCCCCGATCGCGGCATCTCGGTCAGCTCCCCGTCGCCGGAGGCGAGCACCCGCCGTGGCGCGTCGAACACGTCGTTGTGGCGCCCCAGGTAGCACGGGTCGTGGTAGGTCACGCCCCGACCGAGGTCGAGGGGAGGCAGCCGCTCGGCCGCGACCAGCTCGTCCAGGATCTCGGTGTGGTGCACCACCCGGTAGTCGCCGCCCAGCTGAGGGTAGTCGTTCTTGAGCGCGTTGTAGCAGTGCGGGCAGGCGGTCACCACCCGCTTGGGCGCCTCCGGATCGGCGATCTTGCCGGCGAGCGCCTCGTTCAGGACCTCGACGTTTCCGGTCGCGAGCTCGTGGTAGAGGTACTCGTTCCCGGCGCGGCGGGCCGGATCGCCGGTGCACCGTTCCGCCTTGCCCAGCACCGCGTAGCGCACCCCGGCGTGATCCAGGATCCGCGCCATCGCGCGGGTGGTCGAGCGTGCGCCGGGATCGTAGGCGCCGGCGCAGCCGACCCAGAACAGCACCTCGAACTCCGGACGCTCCTCGACCGTCGGGACCTCGAGTCCGTCGGCCCAGGCGAGCCGATCGTCCTGGCTCAGACCCCACGGGTTGCCGGTCCGCTCCATCCCGCGGAACGCTTGCTGCAGCTCGTCGGGAAAGGCGCCGGCCATCAGCACCCGCTCGCGGCGCATGTCGACGATGTCGAGCATCGGCTCGTTCCCGACCGGGCAGGCGTCGATGCAGGCGCCGCAGGTGGTGCACGCCCAGATCGACTCCTCGTCGAGCGCGAACTCGATCAACGGTCGGGGGCTGGGCTCGCCGGCGGCGAGCGTGCCCTCGTGCAGGCGCAGCTCGTAGCGCTTGTTGATCTCGAGCGCGGACGGCGCCAGCCGCTTGCCGGTGACGTGCGCGGGGCAGGCGTCGGTGCAGCGGTGGCACTGGATGCAGGCGTAGGCGTCGAGGATCTGCGCGTACGGGAGCTCCTCGAGTCGCTCCGCCCCGAACGTCTCGCGCGTCTCGTCCTCGAAGTCGATCGGCTCGAGCGTGCCGGTCGGCGACGACGTGCCGTCGGGCCCACGCCGCTCGACCGCGAACTTCACCGGCGCCGCGATCAGGTGCAGGTGCTTGCTGCGCGGGAAGTACGGCAGGAACGCCAGGATCAGGCCGATCGCGCCCCACCACCCCACGTGCCACCCGATCATCCGGCCGTCGCCCGTACCGGCGGCGACGGCGATCAGGCTCGCCGCCGGCTGCCACGGGTCCAGGTGCCCCTCCGCCGCCAGCAGGAAGCCCTCGCCCGCCAGCCGGAACCCGACGTGCGCCACGATGAACGCCCCGACGATCGCCGAGTCGCGGCGGACGCCGGGGCGCGCGTCCTCGTGCAGCGGCACGTCGGGCGTCAGCGCCGGATCGCGCCGCACGAAGCGGCGCGCCATCAGTCCCGCCACCCCGACCAGCACGGCGACGCCGAACAGGTCGGCGGCGAGGCGGAATGGGCCCGCCCAGGCGGCGTCGAGCCAGGCGGTCCAGGCGACCGGGGCGAGGCCTTTGGCGAGGTCGACGAGGTTCACCGCCAGGTAGAACACGAACCCGTAGAACACCGCCGCGTGCAGGGCCGAGACCCACGGCCGGTCGCGGAAGACGGTGGACTGCGTCAGCGTCCGCACGATCGCCGCGCCGATCCGACCGGGCAGATCGCGCGTGCGGTCGGTCCCGCCGCGCGGTCCACGCGCGATCGCCCCCACGATCCGCTCGAACCCCACGAACGCCACCGCCAGCGAGGCGACCGCCAGCACCAGGAAGAGCATCTTCTCGAACGGGGTCAGCATCGTCGGCCCTCCGTCACGGGCGCGCCGCGGGCGCGTCGAAGGCGGTGCGCAGACGGCGCGCCGCCTCGCGCAGGCCGGCGTCGTCCGGCAGCGAGTACGACAGCCGCAACCGGTCGGCCGGCGCGCCGGCCGGGTAGAAGGCGGCGCCCGGCACGAAGGCGACGCCGGCGTCGACCGCGGCGCCGAGGAGGCGGGTCGTGTCCGTCCCGTCGGTGGCGCGCGCCCAGAGGAACATCCCACCCTGCGGAGGCTCGAAGGCGAGGCGGTCGCCCGCCTCCACCGCGAGGGCGTCGACGAGCACGTCGCGGCGGGCGCGGTAGTGGACGCGCAGCTCCGGCAGGCGTCGGTCGAGCGCGCCCTCCGCGACCGCCTCGAGCGCGACCGCCTGCACGAAGGTGCTGGTGTGCAGATCGCTCGCCTGCTTCGCACGCTGCAGCGCCTCGATCAGCGCTTCCGGGCCGGCCACCCACGCCAGCCGCAGTCCGGGGGCCAGCGTCTTCGAGAGGGTGCCGAGGTGCGCCACGCGCTCGGGCGCCAGCTCGTGGAGCGTCGGCAGCTCCTCCCCCTCGAAGCGCAGTTCGCGGTACGGCGCGTCCTCGATCACGAGCACGTCGTGCCGGGCGGCGGCGTCGAGCAGCGCCTCGCGGCGCTCCAGCGTCATCCGCGATCCGGTCGGATTGTCGAAGTCGGGGATCACGTAGAGGAAGGCGGGACGCTGGGCGAGGGCCGCCTCGAGCGCCTCCGGGCGCATCCCGTCGGCGTCGGTCGCGACCGGGAGCCAGCGCGGCGCGTACGGATCGAACGCCCGCAAGGCCCCCATGTAGGTCGGCGCCGCGACCGCCACCGGCGCCTCCGGATCGATCAGCACCTGCGCCAGCAGCGCCAGGCCCTGCTGCGAACCGGAGGTGATCAGGACGCGCTCGGGCGTCGCGCCCGGGGTGCGTTCGGCGACCCAGGCGCGCAGCTCCGGCCGACCGTCGGTCGGTCCGTACTGGAGCGCGCGACGACCGTCCCGGACGAGGGCCCGTTCCGCCGCCGCGGCGAACGCGCCGACGTCGAACGTGGCGGGCGAGGGCAGGCCGCCGGCGAGCGAGATCACGTCGCTGCCGGCGGTCCGCTTCAACAACGTGCGGATCTCCGACGGCCGCATCCGCTCGGTACGGGCGGCGAACCGGGCGGTCCAACCGCCCCGTCCGGCGCGGACGGTCACCGCCGGCGCGCGGATCCGCCCGAACCGAGCAGACGCCACGCCACCGGGAGCACGGCGGCGGCGAACGCGATCTTGAGCACGTCGCCCGGCAGGAACGGCCACAGGCCCCAGGCGAGCGTCGTGCCCAGATCGGGCGCGAAGCGCGCGAGCCACGCCAGTCCGACCGCGTACACCAAGAGCGATCCGAGCGTCATCGCGAGCGCGGCCGAGCCGAGGTTCCGGTCCCAGCCACGCCGCGCCAGCCCGCCCACCAGCGCGGCCGCGAGCGGGAACGCCAGCAGGTAACCGCCGGTCGGTCCGGCCAGCACCGCCGCCCCGGCCGCCCCGCCCGAGAACACGGCGACGCCCAGAGCGCCGGTCGCCAGGTACGCGAGGGTGGTCGCGACGCCGAGCGTGGCGCCGTAGGCGCCCCCGATGAGCAGCACGCCGAGCGTCTGACCGGTGATCGGCACCGGGCCGACCTGGATCCGGATCTGCGCCAGCGCCGCGAGGAACGCCACGCCGAGCGCGACGCGCAGCGCGGTGCCCAGCAGCGAGGAGCGAACCGGGACGAGACGGCCGACCAGGAGACCGGCTCCGAAACGATCGGCCGGAACGGACGGACTTCCGTGCGACATGAACAACCTCCAGGACGCGGTCGCGTCGTCGCGCGAGCATAGCAGGGCCGGAGCGGCTACGATTCCCACCATGCCCGTGCCCCCGGACGCCACCGTGCCCAGCGACTGGGTCGTCACCGTCGACACCGTCTTTCCCCACCACACGAACTCGGTCGGAACGTTGTTCGGCGGCCGGGCGCTCGAACTGATGGACGTCAACGCCTCGATCGCGTGCAACCGCTTCTGCCGGCGGATCTCGGTGACGGCGTCGAGCGAGCCGGTCGACTTCCGCACCCCGGTCCGCGTCGGCGACATCCTCGAGGTCCGCAGCCGCGTGGCCTGGGTCGGCCGCAGCAGCATGATCGTCCGCTGCGAGGTCCGCGCCGAGAATCCGGTCAGCGGCGAACGCCGCCTCACCACCGTCGGCCACATGAACTTCGTGGCGATCGACGACGACGGGCGGCCCGCGCCGGTGCCGAGGCTCGAGCTGCGCGACGCCGAGGAGCGGCGCCACTGGCAGATCGGCGAACGCGTTCGGGAGGCGATCCTGCGGCGGCGCGCCGAGGAGGCGGCCGCCGAGGCCTGACCCGTGCCGGAACCGCCCGGTCCGCCGCGGGCGCCGTGCACGACCCCTGCTATGGTGACCGCCGACCGGACCGACCGGGGGAGGACGTCTCCGCCGGCGCCGCGAGCCCCTCGACCGCATCCGAACGAAGGAGCCGACGACGCATGACCCGACCCGACAGCGAACTGGACCTCCGAGCCGCCCACGCGATCCGCGCCCTCACGATCGACGCCACCCAGGCGTCCGGCGACGGCCACCCCGGAATGCCGATGGGCTGCGCCCCGATGGGCTGGGCCCTCTTCCGCCACGCGATGCGCCACGATCCGAACGAACCCGGCTGGTGGAACCGCGACCGTTACGTGCAGTCGGCGGGGCACGGGTCGATGCTCCAGTACGCGCTCCTGCACCTGACCGGCTACGACCTCACGATCGACGACCTGCGCGGCTACCGGCAGTGGGGCAGCCGCACGCCCGGCCACCCGGAGCACGGGCACACGCCCGGGGTCGAGACCACCACCGGGCCGCTCGGGCAGGGCCTCGCCACCGCGGTCGGCATGGCCGTGGCCGAGGCGCACCTCGCCGCCCTCTTCAACCGGCCCGGCTTCGAGGTCGTCGACCACCGCACCTGGGTGATCGCCAGCGACGGGGACGTCATGGAGGGCGTGACCGGCGAGGCGTCGTCGCTGGCCGGCCACCTCGGACTCGGCAAGCTGACGGTCCTCTACGACGACAACGGCATCAGCATCGACGGACCGACCGACATCACCTTCAGCGAGGACGTCGCCGCCCGCTACGCGGCGTACGGCTGGCACGTGGTCACGGTCCAGGACGGCGACGACCCGGCCGCCGTGCGCGACGCGATCGAAGCGGCCCGGGCCGAGACCGACCGCCCGAGCTTCCTGCGGATCCGCACCACGATCGGCTACGGCAGCCCGAACCTGGCCGGCACCTCGAAGGTGCACGGGGCGGTGCTCGGCGCCGAGGAGGCCGCCGCCACCAAGCGCGCGCTCGGCGTCGACTGGCCCGAGTTCACCGTCCCCGACGACGTGGCCGAGGCAGGACGCGAGGTCGCGCGCGCCGGGGGCGAGGCACGGCGCGCGTGGAACGACGTCTGGGCCCGCTACCGAGAGGCGCACCCCGAGCTCGCGTCGGAGCTGGAGCGCCGCATGGCCGGCCGGCTCCCCGACCGGGCCGACGAACCGCTGCCGACGTTCGAAGCGGGCACGAAGGTCGCCACCCGCAAGACCTCGCAGGCGATGATCGCGCACTTCGCGGAGCGATTGCCGGAACTGATCGGCGGTTCGGCCGACCTGGCCGGCTCGAACCACACCGACGTCCCGGAGTCGCGCTCGTTCTCGAAGGCCGCGCCCGACGGCCGGATCGTCCACTTCGGGATCCGCGAGCACGCCATGGCGGCGATCGCCAACGGCATGGCGCTGCACGGCGGCGTGCGTCCGTTCGTCGCCACCTTCCTGGTGTTCGCCGACTACCTGCGCCCGGCGCTGCGCCTGGCCGCCCTGATGAAGCAGCCGGTGACGTACGTGCTCACGCACGACTCGATCGGCCTGGGCGGCGACGGGCCCACCCACCAGCCGGAGGCGCACCTGGCCTCGCTCCGCGCCATCCCGAACCTGCGCGTCATCCGTCCCGCCGACGCGAACGAGACGGCGCAGGCGTGGCAGGAGGCGCTGCGCCGCGACGACGGACCCACCGTCCTCGCCCTCACGCGCCAGGGCGTCCCGACCCTGCCGGTACCGGAGGGCGCCGTCGCCGCCGGCGCCTACGTGCGCCCGGAGGGGGCGGACGCCGAACCCGAACTGGTCCTGATCGCCACCGGGTCGGAGGTCGCGCTCTGCCTGGCGGCGCGCGAGCGGCTCGAGGCGGAGGGCGTGCCGACCCGGGTCGTGTCGATGCCGTGCTGGGAGACGTTCCGCGCCCGGCCCGCCGCCGAACGCGACGCGGTCCTGCCGCCGGGCACCCCCCGCCTCGCGGTCGAGGCCGCCTCGAGCTTCGGTTGGCACGAGTGGGTCGGCGCGGACGGCGCGGTGCTGTCGGTCGACCGCTACGGCGCCTCGGCTCCCGGCGACCGGGTGATGGAGGAGTACGGCTTCACCGCGGAGGAGGTCGTGCGCCGGGCCAAGGCGCTCCTGCGTCGCTGACGGCCGGCGCCGCCGGCGTACCTCGGTACGTCGTCGCACGGAACCGCCCGGGCCGCCGCGCCCGGGCGGTTCTCACCTTGACGGGCTACCCTCGGAGGCATGAACCGACACGTGCCGTCGCCGGTCCGAACCGCCACCCTCGCTCGACGCTCGCACCGCATCCGGCTCCTGATCGCGGCCGCCGTGCTCGGGGCCGCCGCGGCGCTCGCGCCGTGGGCCCAGGCCCGCCCCACCCTGCCCGAGCTGCTCCCGCCCGACGTCGCCTTCGCGGTCGGAGCGAGCGACCTCGCCTCCCAGTCCGAACGGTTCGCGCCGTTCCTCGAGGAGGCCGAGCGGCTCGAGCTGGCCCGGCACCTGTCCGCGCTCTTCCCCGCCGACCTGGCCTCCGAGGCCGGTCTCGACGCCGAGTCCGAGCTCGGCGGCCTCGTCGGCGGCTGGGGCGAGCTGGACCCGATGGAGCTGGTGGGGCGGGAGGCGTGGCTGGTCGTCTCCGCCTCGCGCCTCCGTCCGCTGCCCGCCCTGACCGGCGTGGCGCGCGCCACGCCGGAGGCGGAAGCGGCGTTCGCCGCCTGGATCGCGGACGCTGCCGAGCGACCCGGCACGACGCGGCGCACCGAGGGCGACGCCGTCCTGTACACCTACCTGCCCGAGGCCGGCGCGACCGATCGCGACGGCTCCGCGATGCCGGAGGTGCCGGTCGCCTACGCGCAGGCCGACGACCTGCTGGTCGTGTCGACCGACCCCGAGGTGGTCCGCGCGGTGCTGCGGGCGCACGCCGGCGGCAGCGATCCGGTCTGGGCCGACAGCGAGGGCTACCGAGCGCTCGACCGGCTCGGCGACGGGCACCTCCGGACCTTCCTCGATCCCGACCCGCTCCTGGCCGGACTGGCGCCGGTCGCGACGTCGTTCGGCGCCGGTCCGGTGCTCGAGCGACTCCGGGACGCGATGCGGACGGTCGGTCCGACCGTCGGCCGCGTCCGGTTCGAAGCGGACGGCGTCGCCTCCGCCTCGCTCCGGACCCCCGATCGGAACGGTCCCGACCCGGCGCTGGCCCGGCTCCTGACCGAAGCGCGCGCCGCCGACACGGCGGTCGTCGCCACGGCGCCCGCCGACGCCCTTTCGGTCGCCTCGGTAGGCCACGACTTGAGCGGCTGGTGGGCCTGGCTCGACGATCTGCTCGCCGCGGCCGCGACGCTCGGGCTGCCGGACGCGAGCGAGGCGGCGAGCCTGTTCGGGCTCGACCCGAAACGGACGGTGCTGTCGTGGACCGGCGACCGGTCGGTCGCGATCGTGACCGGCCCCGCGGCCCCCACCACCCCCGGCACGGTCGCCGGCTCGCTGCTCGGCGAGGAGGCGCTCCTGATCGCCACCGACCGACCCGAGGCGGCCCGCACCGGCGTCCAGGAGACGTTCACGAACGTCGGAGCGCTGCTGGGCGGCTTCCTCGCCCCCTCCGGGGTCGGTGCCGTCGCCCCCGAGACGGTCGAGGTCGCCGGCGTCGAGGTGCTGCGGCTGCGCCTCTCCGAGGCGCTGATCGTCGACGCGGCGCCGCTGGACGGCTGGTTGCTGCTGACCGGCTCGCCGAGCGCGACCGAAGCGGTACTGCGTGCCCGCGCGGCCGGAGACGCCGGCCCGGCACCGTTGGTCGCAGCCGCGGCCGACCTTCCCAGCGACGCGGTGGCGTGGACGGTGGCGGACGACGGCGCCACGCTGCGCGGTTCGGTCGACGGCCTGGTCGCTCAGCTGCAGCTGCTCGCCGGCCTCGGCGGGGCGGGCGCCCTCGACTTCGACGCGGTCGACGCCGCCTCGACGTCGCTACGCGCCTACGTCGGCTTCGTCGCCGATCGCCTCGGCGTGCGCGTGGCGCACACGACGCTCGAGGACGACTCGCTGATGCACCGCTCGTTCTCCGAGGTCGCCTGGTAGCGACCCGCCGTCCTCAGGGGGCGTCGGCCGGACCTCCGTCGTCGTCCCCGACCTCCACGAGCCCCTCCCACGCCGCCCGCACCCGTGCGCGCAGGGTCTCGAGGTCCGCCTCGTTCTCGATCACCCGATCGCCGGCGGCACGCTTTCGCGCCGCCGGCCACTGCGCCGCCTCGCGGCCCGCCGCCTCCTCGGCGCTCAGTCCGCTGCGTCGCTCCAGGCGCCGAACCCGGACCGACCACGGCGCGTCGACCACCCAGACCGCGTCGACCGAGCGGTCCATCCCGGTCTCGAACAGCAGCGGCACGTCGTGCACGATCAGGGGCGGCGGCGGAGCGGCCGACCGGGCGCGCCGCTCCGCCTCGGCACGCGCCTCGGCCACGCGCGGATGCACGATCGCTTCGAGCCGGCGCCGCGCCTCCGCGTCGTCGAACGCCCGCGCGGCGAGCGCCGCCCGGTCCACGTGGCCGTCGTCCGCGATCGTCTCCGGCCCGAACGCCGCCGCGATCTCGCGTCGAACCTCCTCCCGCTCGAGCGCGGCCCGCGCGAGGGCGTCGGCGTCGATCACCACCGCGCCGAGCTCGCGGAGCATGCCGGCGACGGTCGACTTGCCGGCGCCGATCGTTCCGGTGAGGCCCAGCACCTTCGTGCGCATGCCGCATTGGACCACGCGGACCGTCCGCGGCCGCCGCGTGCGACCGCCGCGTGCGACCATGAGGACCTGAGGAGGTCGCCGCCCTGTCCCCGCCGTCGCCGTTCGCCCGCCTGCCCGTGGTGGGGCGCTGGTTCCGCTCCGGGCCGTCGCCGCTCCGGCCGTGGCCGGAGCTGGAGCGCTTCGGTCCGGCACCGGAGGGCGGCTACGTGGTGGGCGGCGCGGTGCGCGACGCCCTACTCGGCCGACCGTGGCACGACGTCGACTGGGCCACGCCCGACCCCGAGGGCGCAGCCCGGAACCGGGCCGAACGGGAGGGCGGCACGGCGTTCCCGATCGACCCGGAGCGCGGCGCCTGGCGCACCGTGCTTCCGCCCCGGGCGGACACGGACCGCTCCACCGACGGGCCGGAGCCCACGACGGTCGACTTCGTGCCGCTCGACGGGCCGATCGAACGGGACCTGGCCCGGCGCGACTTCACGATCGACGCGATGGCCGTCGGCCCGGAAGGACCGGTCGATCCGCACGACGGACGATCGGACCTGGCGGCGCGCCGCCTTCGCTCCGTGTCCCCGGGCGCGTTCCGTGACGACCCGTTGCGCCCCCTGCGCGGCGTGCGACTGGCGGCCGAACTGGGGCTGACGTGGGAGGAGGCGACCCGCGATCGCGCCCGCGAGGCGGTCGAGGCGCTTCGGTCCGGAACGCTGCCGGCACCGGCACCGGAACGGATCCGCGACGAACTGATCCGGATCGTGCGCGGCGACCGGCCCGGCGACGCCCTCGACGAGGCGCACGCGCTCGGCCTGCTGGCGTACGTGCTGCCGGAGGCGGTGGAGGGGGACGGCGTCGCGCAGGGCGGTCTGCACCACCTGGACGTCCTGCGGCACCAACTCGAGGCGCTGCAGCGCCTCGCGAGCGCCTTCCCGGACGCCGACGATGCGCTGCGGCTCGCGACCCTGCTGCACGACGTCGGCAAGCCCGCCTGCCGCACCGTCGACCCGGACGGCCGCATCCGCTTCCACGGCCACGCCGAGGTCGGAGCGCGGATCGTCCGCCGCCGCCTGACGGTGCTCCGGTTCCCCCGGGCGGTCCGCGACCGGTCCGCGGAGCTGGTGCGCCGGCACATGCTGCCGCTGCCGAAGGGCGACCGCGAAGCGCGCCGGTTCGTGCACCGTCGCCGGACGCTGCTGCCCGACCTGCTGCGTCTGATGCTCGCCGACCGCGAAGCGGCGCGTGGGCCGCTCGCGTCCCAAGGCGCCCGCGACGCCTACCGCACCGCGCTCGGGCGCGTGCTGCGGCTGCTCGACGAGGAGTCCGCGCCGGTCCGGGCGCCGTGGCTCGACGGCCGCTTCGTCATGCGGGTGCTCGACCTCGGACCGGGGCCGGAGGTCGGGCAGGCGCTCCGCTTCCTGCGCGAATCGTGGGCGGTCGGCGACGTGCGCGACGCCGACGAGGCGGAGGCGGCGCTGCGCCGCTTCGCCCGTGCCCGCGACCGCGCGACGGGCGACGGCCGGTGACGCGCCCTCCGGCCGATCCGGCCGAGGGGCGGGCGCGTCGCGGGGGGCTC
>SLSQ01000302.1 GCA_007130355.1 Trueperaceae bacterium | reverse complement strand
CCGCTCCGAGGTTCGCGGCACGTGCCGAGCACGTGCCGCGACGGTCGAAGCGGAACGGGAGTACCGTACCGCCCGAGTGTCGTATCGGACCGAACCGGCATCCGGCCGGACGGCCGGCGGCCGACGGAACACGTCTCTATTGGAGGTAGCATGAAGAAGATCCTCACGACCCTCGCCTTCGCGGCGCTCGTCTCGATGGCGGCGGCCCAGGCGTTCGTCTGGCCGAGCTCCTGGTCGGCCGCGGAGCCCGGCGACGCGGAGTACGGCGGAACGTTCCGTACCTCGACGATCTCCGACCCCCGCACGTTCAACCCGTTCGTGAGCGCCGAGACGAACGACATCACCGACGCCTCGTACGCGACCACGTTGCTGACCCGCGGACCGGACAGCGACGCGTGGATCCCGTACATGGCCGAAAGCTTCGAGATCAGCGAAGACGGCCTCACGATCGACGTCACCGTGCGCCAGGGCATGTACTGGTCCGACGGCGAACCGATCGACGCGAACGACTTCTACTTCACCTACCTCGGGTTCACCGATCCCGACGTGGGCGCGAACGCGTACGACTCCTGGTTCATCTCGGGCGAGCAGATCACCGTCGACCTGATCGACGACTGGAACCTGCGCTTCAACTTCCCGAGCGTCGACCGCACCGCGCTCGGCGTCGTCGCCCTCGAGCCGATGCCCGACCACATCCTGGGCGAGATCTACCGTGACGGCGGCGCCGAGGCGCTGACCGAGGCGTGGGGCACCGAGATCGACGTGGCCGACACCGTCTGGGCGACGGCGTTCGTTCCGGTCGAGTTCACGCCCGGCCAGCGCATCCTGTTCGAGCGCAACCCGTACTTCGGCGAGTGGAACGTCGACGAGGCCGGCAACCCGCTGCCCTACCTCGATCGGCACCAGATGTCGATCGTCGAGTCGACCGACGCGCGCCTGAACCTGTACCTGGCCGGCGAGCTCGACTACTCCCCGCTGTCGAACCTCGACGAGGTCGGCGTGGTGAACCAGGCGATCCAGAACGGCGACATCGACGCCGCGCTGCTGCCGAACACCGCCCCGGTCGCGAGCAGCCAGTTCATCGTCTTCAACTGGAACAGGTCCAGCGACCCGTTCCTCGAGAGCACCTTCCGCAACGCCCGCTTCCGTCAGGCGATGAGCCACCTGGTCGACCGTGAAGCGATCGTCGACCTGGTCTACGGCGGCGCGGCCGCGCCGATGTGGTCGAACGTCTACCAGGTGCAGGACTACTGGGTGAACCCGGACGTCCCGCGCTTCCCGTTCGATCCCGAGCGCGCCACCGAGCTTCTGGCGGACCTCGGCTTCACGCGCGACGGCGGCGGCACCCTTACCGACGCCGACGGAAACGCCCTCTCGTTCAACCTCACCACGAACGCCGGCAACGCGCAGCGCGAGCAGATCGCGCAGATCTTCGCCGACTCCGCGCGCGAAGTGGGCGTCGACGTGAACGTGCAGGCGATCGACTTCAACCTGATGGTCGATCAGCTGCTCACCGTCGACGAGGACCGCCCGTTCGAGGCGATCCTGATCGGCCTGACCGGCGGCAACCGCGACTACCCGTTCGGCTCCAACGTGATCCCGTGCGGTACCAACCTGCACATGTACAACCAGGATCCGAGCGGCGACTGCCTCACGCCGCAGGAGACGCTCGCGACCGAGCTGTACTACGAAGGTCGCGGCCTGCTCGACACCGATGCGGCGCGCGACGTCGGGTTCGAGATCCAGAGCGTCCTGGCCGAGATGCAGGCGCAGATCTACACCGTGAGCCCGCTGGCGCACTACAGCTGGCTGAACTCGGTGCGCGGCGAGCACCCCGAGGGTCTCGTCAACGACCTCCTGGGTACCCGGCAGCTGCCGCTCACCTTCAAGGTCCAGTAACGCACGCCCGCGCGTGGCGGACCGGCACCGTCCGGTCCGCCTCGCCTTCTCCTATCTTGCTTCCGTGAGCGACGTGCGCCGCTGCGGCCCGACCCGGGGCGCCCGCCGCTGGAGGACCGGTCCTTGTTCGCGTATATCGTTCGACGATTCTTCAATCTGATTCCGACCTTCGTCGGGGCGACGCTGCTCGCGTTCATCATCACGCAGCTCGTGCCCGGCGACTTTCTGCAGCAACGCGCGCTCGAACCGAACGTCCGTCCCGAGACGATCGAGCGGCTCCGTGTCCAGTTCGGCCTCGACCAGCCGTGGCCGGTTCAGTACGTTCGCTGGATGGGCAGCCTGCTCCAGGGCGACCTCGGCATGTCGTTCAGCAGCAACCAGCCGGTGGTGAACGTGATCCGCGCCCCGATCCAGAACTCGATGATCCTCGTGATCATGTCGCTGATCTTCCTCTACGCCCTCGCCATCCCGCTCGGGGTGTATAGCGCCGGCCGGCAGTACACCACCGCCGACCAGGTGGTCTCGGCGGTCAGTTACTTCGGGCTCGCGATCCCGAACTTCTTCTTCGCGCTGGTGCTGATCCTCGGCATCTTCATGCTGCGCGGGGTGACGCGCGAGTGGTTCGGCTACAACCGGTTGGTCCTGCCGGTCGCGCAGATGACCAGCAGCGGCTTCAGCGACTGGCCGTGGTACCGGCAGTGGTGGGACATCTTCGTACACGCGCTGATGCCTTCGTTCGTCGTGGCCACCGCCGGCATCGCCGGCTTCACCCGCGTCCTACGGGCGCAGATGATCGAGTACCTCTCCAGCGATTTCATCCGGACCGCCCGTGCCAAGGGGCTCGGGCAGCGCAGCGTCACCTACAAGCACGCCCTCAGGCCCGCGATCATCCCGTTCGTGGCCGGGATCGGCGGGATCCTGCCGACCCTGATCGGCGGTGCCGGCCTGGTCGAGCTGGTCGTCAGCTGGCCCGGCATCACCCCCACCCTGCTCGCCGCCATCGGTCGGCAGGACATCTACGTGGTGCTCGGACTGGTGGTGGTGTCGACGTTGCTGCTGATGATCGGCAACCTGATCTCCGACCTTCTCCTGGCCGTGGTCGATCCACGGATCCGCTACAACTGAGGGGGCTGCCGTGAGCGACATGCGTCCCCATACCGAACTGAACCAGGAACCGGTCGTCGAGACGGGCGGTCCGACGGGACCGGAGGGCGGCGGCCCCCCGCGGAAGACGCGATCGAAGAGCCAGTTCCAGATCGCCTGGGAACAGTTCCGCAAGCACCGGATCGCCGGCATCGGCCTCTGGATCCTGGCGCTCATGTACCTGGTCACGGCGTTCGCCGGCTTCCTCGCGCCGTACGGCATCAACGAGTACCGGACCCGTCCCTCCTCCGCCTTCCAGCCTCCGACGCAGGTCCACTGGATCGATCCGGACACCGGCCGACTCACGCGACCGTTCGTCTACGACGTGACGCAGGAACGCGATCCCGTCACCTTCCAGCGCGTCTACGTCGAGGACACCAGCCAGAAGTATCCGATCCGCTTCTTCGTGCGCCGGCCGAACCACGAGTACTCGATCCTCGGCCTGTTCACGAGCGACCTGAAGCTGTTCGGCGTCGACGACCCCGCCCGCGTCTTCCTCTGGGGCACGAACAACCTCGGCAAGGACGTCTTCTCGCGGGTCCTCTACGGGGGGCAGGTGAGCCTCACGATCGGCATCCTCGCCGTCTGGGTGTCGCTCGTCCTCGGCCTGCTGTTCGGCGGCTTGGCCGGCTTCTACGGCGGCTGGGTCGACGAGTTCGTCATGCGCCTGATCGAGGTCCTCTCCGCGATTCCGGGTCTGTTCCTGTTGGTCGTGCTCGCCAGCCTGCTGCAGGATCCGAGGAACCCGCTGGCGCAGGCGTTCGGCCTGCAGATGAACTCGGCCCAGACCTTCCTGATGATCGTCGTGGTGCTCGGGTTCGTCGGCTGGGGCGGGCTGGCCCGCACGATCCGCAGCCTGATCCTGTCGATCCGCGAGATGGACTACGCCCAGGCGGCCAAGGCGCTCGGCGCCGGCGAGGGGCGGATCCTGTGGCGCCACCTGCTGCCCGCCACCGCCAGCTACGTGATCGTCGACCTCACGCTGACCATCCCCGGTTTCATCCTCACCGAGACCGGACTGTCGTTCATCGGCCTCGGCCCGAGCGAGGTCGACACCGCGAGCTGGGGGATGCTCCTCAAGGACGCCACCGATCGCGGGATCTCGATCCAGTTCGTCCCCTGGTTGCTGATCCCGGGCGTCCCGATCTTCCTGGCGGTGCTGTGCTGGAACCTGGTGGGCGACGGACTGCGCGACGCGATGGATCCGCGCAAGCGGCGCTGAAGCCGGCCGTTCGCCGCCGACGCGCCGCTCCCGCCCGCCCGCCACGCGCGGGCGGGTTCCCTTTTTCGGCGGCATTGGGTATGCTCACCCCGTCCGGAAGCCGTTCTCTTCGCTCCGGTCCCTATATCTCTCCCCTGCGTCCATGCCGTCCCGGCGTGCGTGCCATTTGCGAAGCCGAATCTGTCCGCGACGATCTTGCCGCGAAGGGAATCCGTATCCCATCGCCGCGCGCGCCTCGAGCGTCCTTCGTCGCCGGGCACGACACCATCGGTTCCGTGAGGAGTTGCATGCATGGCTAATCGCGAACGGCTCTTGGAGGTCAACGACCTCAAGACCTACTTCGACACCGACGAAGGCACCGTCAAAGCGGTCGACGGCGTCTCGTTCCACATCGACAAGGGCGAGACCCTCGCCGTGGTCGGCGAGTCCGGCTCCGGCAAGTCGG
>SLSQ01000227.1 GCA_007130355.1 Trueperaceae bacterium | reverse complement strand
GCGGCGCTGCTCGCCGCGCTCCGGACCCGCGGCGAGACGGTGGAGGAGATCGTCGGCTTCGCCGAGGCGATGCGGGCCCGCGCCGTTCCGGTCCGGATTCCGCAGGAGGAACCGCTCCTCGACATCTGCGGCACCGGCGGGACCGGCGTCAGCACGATCAACGTGAGCACCACCGCCATGTTCGTCGCCGCCGCCGGCGGCGCCAAGCTCGCCAAGCACGGCAACCGCGGGGTCACCAAGCGCAGCGGATCGGCCGACCTGCTCGAGGCGCTCGGCGCCTCGCTCGACCAGTCGCCGGAACGGGTCGCCGAGGCGGTGCGCGAGCTGGGCGTGGCGTTCCTGTTCGCGCGTTCGTTCCACCCGGCGATGCGGTTCGTGGCTCCGATCCGGGCCGACCTCAAGGCCCGCACCATCTTCAACAACCTGGGGCCGCTCACGAACCCGGCGGGCGCGAAGCGCCAGCTGATGGGCGTGTTCAGCCCCGGACTGACCCGGACCTTGGCGGAGGTGCTGCGGGGATTGGGGCTCGAGCGGGCGCTGGTGGTGCACGGCGACGGACTCGACGACTTCACCGTCACCGGCGAGAGCGTGGTCTCCGAACTGCGGCCCGACGGCGAGATCGTCGAGCACGTCGTCGCGCCGGAGGACGTGGGCCTCGAGCGGGCGCCCCGCGAGGCGTTGCTGGGCGGCGATCCGGCCCAGAACGCCGAGGCGACCCTGGCGATCGTGCGCGGCGAGCGGCGCGGACCGCAGCGGGACGTGGTGCAGTTCAACGCCGGCGCGGCGCTCTACCTGGCGGGGGCGGCACGCGACCTGGCGGACGGCGTGGCGCAGGCGGGCGATCTGCTCGACGCCGGCGCGGGGGCCGACGTGCTCGACGCCTACGTCCGCTTCACGCGCGGCTGATCACGCGCACGCCCGCCCGCGGCGGCCCGGTGTCGCCGATCCGCGCACCGGACCGCGCCGTGCGGGCATGATGGGGAGAGCCGCGAAGGCGACGCCCCAGGGAGGTACCACCGTGCAGCACCGAGACGACGATTCGACGACGGTGATCGGGTCCACGACCGTGAAGACCGGATTCGCCGAAATGTTCAAGGGCGGCGTGATCATGGACGTGGTCGACGCCGAGCAGGCCCGCATCGCCGAGGACTCCGGCGCCACCGCCGTGATGGCGCTCGAGCGCGTGCCGGCCGACATCCGTGCCCAGGGCGGCGTCGCCCGCATGTCCGACCCGGACATGGTGCAGGGGATCGTCGACGCGGTCGACATTCCCGTCATGGCGAAGGTCCGCATCGGACACTTCGTCGAAGCGCAGATCCTCCAGGCGTTGGGCGTCGACTTCGTCGACGAGAGCGAAGTGCTGACGCCGGCCGACGAGGCGTTCCACGTCGACAAGTTCGCGTTCACCGTCCCGTTCGTCTGCGGCGCCACGAACATCGGCGAAGCGCTGCGGCGCATCGGCGAGGGCGCCAGCATGATCCGCACCAAGGGCGAAGCCGGAACCGGCAACGTCGTCGAAGCGGTCCGGCACGCACGCAACGTGCTCGGCGAGATCCGGGCGATCCGCACCCTGCCGGCCGAAGAGGTGATGACCTACGCCAAGGAGCACGGCGCCCCGGTCGACCTGGTGCGGTACGTCCGCGAGCACGGTCGCCTGCCGGTCCCGAACTTCGCCGCCGGCGGCATCGCCACCCCCGCCGACGCCGCGCTGATGATGCAGCTCGGCGTCGACGGCGTGTTCGTCGGCAGCGGCATCTTCAAGAGCGCACCCGGCGTGACCGAGACGGCCGAGAAGCACGCCGCCTGGCGCCGGCGGGCCGAAGCGATCGTCAAGGCCACCACCCACTACCAGGATCCGGACGTGCTGGCCGAGGTCAGCCGTGGACTGGGCGAAGCGATGGTGGGCCTGAACCTCGACGACCTGGAACCGGAGCAGCTGCTGGCGTCGCGCGGTTGGTGATCCGCCCGGCCGGCGACGGAACGGACGATGCGGCGCGCCCACCGAAGGGCGCGCCGCATCGTCGCTCACGGGTCCTCATGACCCCCCTTGCTACGATGCGCACGTGAAGATCGCTCAAGGACTGTTCCTCCTCGTGCTCACCGCGGTCCTCTCGTTCGGATCGTGGTTCGCGGTCGCGGCGCTCGCCTGGTCGCACGACCTGCCCGACCTGGCGCCGGTGATGGCGCTCGAGTTCACCGCCACCAGCGAGGTGTACGCCCGCGACGGCTCCCGCATCGGCGTGATCGTGCCGGTCACCGGCGAGGACCGGGCCAGCACGAACCGCATCCCCGCCGGTCTGGACGAGATCAGCCCCGCCGCGCTGCAGGCGATCATCGCCTACGAGGACGCCAACTTCTTCCGCCACTTCGGCTTCGACCTGCCCGCCATCGGCCGCGCCTTCTACGAGGAGTTCCTCGGGAGCGGCGACCGGGGCGGATCGTCGATCACCACTCAGGTCATCAAGAACACGGTGCTCGCCGACATCCGCGACGACCGCTCGCTCGAACGGAAGGCGAAGGAGCTGCTGCTCGCGATCGAGCTCGAACGCCAGCTCACCAAGTCCGAGATCCTGCAGCGCTACGTCAACGTGGTGTTCTGGGGCGGCAACGTCTACGGCATCCGCGCCGCGGCGCAGACCTACTTCGGCAAGGAACCGATCGAGCTGAACCTGGCCGAGGGCCTCTACCTCGCACGCCTGATCCCGGCGCCGAACTCCCGCCACGGCGACTTCGCCACCACCCGCGCCTCGATGCGCAACGTGCTCGACCGGATGGTGCGCCAGAACGTGATCAGCGAGGAGGCGGCCGAACGCGCCTGGCGCTACCCGCTCGAGCCGCGCGGCTGGAACGTCACCTACGACGGCGAGGGGAACCTGGTCGAAGCGGTCGAGACCGGCGAGTCGGTCGTGGTCCAGGAGTCGATCGGCAGCGAGCTCAACTGGCACGTGGTCATCGCGGTCCGGAACTGGCTCTCCGAACGGTTCGGCGAGGCCGCCGTCTTCGGCAGCGGGGGCCTCCGGATCACCACCACCATCGACGTACAGGCGCAGGAGGCCGCGAACCGCGCCTCGCTCGAGGCGGAGGTGCCCGACGGCGCCCAGCTCGCGATCGTCGGCATCGACCCGCGTACCGGCGAGGTGCTGGCGATGGTCGGCGAGCGGCTCCGCCCCGGCCTCCGCGAGGGCGAGCTCAACCGCGTCACCCAGGCCCGGCGGCAGCCGGGCAGTTCGTTCAAGCCGATCGCCTACGCCGCGGCGATCGAGGAGGCCGGCTTCACGCAGGCGACGATCCTCGTCGACGAACCGACCGAGTTCCTCCAGCGTGGCCAGCCGCCGTACGAGCCGCGCAACCACGACGACGGCTTCATCGGACCGGCCACGGTGCGCGAGCACCTGAACCTGTCCCGGAACATTCCGGCGGTCAAGGCGCTCGAGGCGGCCTCCGCCCAGGCGGTGGCCGATCGCGCCCGCGAGCTCGGGTACGACGTCGAACCGTACTACTCGCTCGCCCTCGGTTCGTTCGAGGTGTCGCCGCTGCAGCACACGAGCGCCTTCACCGCCTTCGTGAACGGGGGGACCCAGGTCGAGTCCCACTTCGTGACCCGCGTCGAGGACGCGGAGGGGAACGTGCTGTTCGAAGCGGAGCCGCGTCGGACGCGCGTCTGGGACGAACGCACCGCCTACGTCATGATCGACATGCTGCAGGGGAACGTCGCCGATCGGAACCCGACCGCGTTCAGCTGGCGCGCCGCGATCGACGGCCGGCAGGTGGCCGGCAAGACCGGCACCACGAACGACGAGAAGGACATCTGGTTCGTCGGCAGCACGCCGGAGCTGACGGCTTCGGTCTGGATCGGCTACGACCTGGGCGAGAGCATTCCGCGCAGCATGACGCTCGCGAACGGCACGACCGAGGCGGTGAACAGCTCGCGGCAACCGGTCTACGTCTGGCGCGACTTCGTCGAGAACGCCCTCAGCGGGCGTCCGGCCACCACCTTCCAGCGTCCCGAGGGGGTCGAGACGTACGGCTTCGACCGGACCACCGGCGCGATCGTGCCGTCGGGCGGAACGCAGGGCGCGTTCCTCTCCGGTACGCAGCTTCCCGAGCGCGGCTTCGCCTCCGCGCTCGAGATCCGGCTCGCGGTCGACTCCGCCACCGGCCTGCAGGCCACCAGCGACACGCCGATGGACCGGCTCGAGGTGATCAGCGTCGCCCCCGACGAACTCGAGGAGTACCTCGTCCCGGGCGGACTGCCCGACCCCGCGCCGACCGGCACCCCGGACGACGGTCCGAGCCTGCCCGGCGGTCCGGCCGTGCCGGCGCCGAACGGCGGCGACGCCTTCCCGGAAGGGATCGGCATCACTCCGGGCGGCCCGATCGACCCTCCCGCCCGGTGAGCGCCGCCACGGCCCCGGGCGTAGCGGGCGCCGGGCGGCCGGACCCGGCCGGACGCGACGGCCCGCCGCTCGGCGTCGCCGGCGTCCGGGTCGGGCACTGGACCGACCCGGTCGGTCGGACCGGCTGCACCGTCGTGCTCCTGCCCGCCGACGGGGCCGTGACGAGCGGCCTGGTCGCCGGACCGGCGCCGGGCGGACGGGAGACGTCGCTGCTCGACCCGGAGAAGTCGGTCGACCGGGCGCACGCCCTGCTCCTGACCGGCGGCAGCGCCTTCGGCCTCGCCGCCGCGGACGGCGTGGTGCGGTGGCTCGCCGCGCGCGACCGGGGCCTTCCGACGCCGTT
>SLSQ01000277.1 GCA_007130355.1 Trueperaceae bacterium | reverse complement strand
TCCGCAAGGCGCAGCCGTACTCGGGCTACGAACGGTTCGACTTCGAGGTGCCGGTGTTCGAGGAGGGCGACGCGTACGCCCGCTTCATGATCCGCATGCTCGAGATGGAGCAGAGCCTGCGCATCGTCGAGCAGGCGCTCGACGCGCTCGAGCCCGGCCCGATCCGCGACCCCGACCGACGCATCAGCCTGCCCCCGCGCGAGGAGCTCGAGTCGAGCATGGAGGCGGTCATCTTCCACTTCAAGCTGGTGACCGAGGGCTTCCACCCGCCGATCGGAGAGGCGTACGTGCCGACCGAATCGGCCCGCGGAGAGCTCGGCTACTACCTGGTCAGCGACGGCGGCAGCATGCCGTACCGCGTCAAGGTGCGGGTGCCCAGCCTGATCAACCTGCAAGCGCTCGAACCGACCTGCGTCGGCGGCCTGTTCGCCGACATGGTCGTCAACATCGCCACCCTGGACCCGGTGCTGGGCGATGTCGACAAGTGATCGGCCGCGCGTCCGCCGCGTCGCCCGCGCGGGGGTGGCGCCCGTGATCCGGCTCATCGCCTGGGCCGGCGCCGCCGTGCTCGCCGTGGTCGGGATCCTCGCCGTGGCGCGCGGCGCGTCGCCGCTGGTGACGCTCGCCGCCGGGGCCGGCGTGGGCGTGCTCTGGGCGATCGGCCAGCGCAGCGGCGGAGGAGAGGCATGATCGAACTTCAGTCCGTACCCCCGTTCTTCGAGGACAAGCCCGAGCTCCTCCAGGAGATCCTGGACCGCTACCCTCCGTACGGGCGGCGCAGCGCCGTCATGCCGCTGCTCTGGGAGGTTCAGCGCGCCGAGCGCCACGTCAGCGAGGCGCGCGTCGTCGAGATCGCCGAGATCCTCGACCTGCACCCGACCGAGGTCAAGGGCGTGATGAGCTTCTACTCGACCTACCATGGCGAACCGGTCGGCCGCTGGCACCTGCAGGTGTGCTCGACCCTGCCGTGCGCGCTGGCCGGCAGCGACGCGCTCTGCGACCACCTGGTCCGCGAACTCGGCGTGGTGCCGGGCGAGACCGACCCGGAGGGACGGTTCAGCCTCCAGAAGGTCGAGTGCCTCGGCTCCTGCACCACCGCGCCGGTGGTCCAGGTCAACGACGCCTTCTACGAGCGCGTGACCCGCAGTCGCGCCGACGCGCTGATCGAGGCGCTGCGGCGCGACGCGCCGCCGGAGCCGTGGCGGGAACGGGGCGGCGACGCCGCCGGACCGGACGACGCCGCGGCCGAGGCGGACGCGGCCCCGCGCGACGGAGAGGGGGAGGCCCGGTGAACGACGTCGCGACCTCGGCCGACCCGACGCAGGAACGGATCACCCGCCGCAGCGACCCGCGCTTCGAGGTGACCCTCTACCGGCACGTCGGCGTGCCCGGTGCGCAGCGGCTCGCGTACTACCGGGAGCACGGCGGCTACGAAGCGGCCGCGAAGGCGCTCCGCACCGACCCCGGCGAGCTGGTCCGCACGGTCCAGGAGTCGGGCCTGCGCGGCCGCGGCGGCGCCGGCTTCCCGGCCGGCCTCAAGTGGTCGTTCATGCCGCCCGACGACGGGCGCGACCGCTTCATCGTCTGCAACGCCGACGAGTCGGAACCGGGCAGCTGCAAGGACCGCTACCTGATGGAGGACGACCCCCACCAGTTGATCGAGGGGATGATGATCGCGGGGCACGCGATCGGCGCGACCCGCGGCGTGATCTACGTGCGCGGCGAGTACTACCTCGCCTACGAGCGGCTGCGCGACGCGATCGACGAGGCCCGGGCGGAGGGGATCCTCGGTCCGGACGCGCTCGGGACCGGCGTCGCCTTCGACCTGATCCTCCACCGCGGGGCCGGCGCCTACATCTGCGGCGAAGAGACCGCGCTGATGAACTCGTTCGAAGGGCTCCGCGCCAACCCGCGCCTGAAGCCGCCGTTCCCGGCGCAGGCCGGCGTGTACGGACGGCCGACCACGATCAACAACGTCACCACCCTCGCGTCCGTCGTCCACATCGTGCGCAAGGGCGCCGACTGGTTCTCGCGGATGGGCACCGACGACAGCAAGGGGATCCACCACCTGCAGCTCAGCGGCGCGATCCGCAAGCCGGGCGTCTACGAGATCCCGATGGGCATCCCCTACCGCGAGGCGATCTACGAGCTGGGCGGAGGGCCGGACGGCCCGGCCAAGGCGTTCATCCCCGGCGGCACCTCCTGCCCGCTGTTCCCGTTCGACGATGCGCACCTCGACCTTCCGGTCGAGTACGCCGCGGTCGCCAAGGCCGGCTCGATGCTCGGGACCGGCGCGCTGATCGTGATCCCCGAGGACCAGTGCATCGTCGACGCCATGTACAACGTCACCCGCTTCTATGCGCACGAATCGTGCGGCAAGTGCACCCCCTGCCGCGAAGGGGTGGCGCACTGGCTGCCGCTCCTCTTCCGGAAGCTGCTCGAGGGCCAGGGCACGATGGAGGACGTCGACCTGATCGAGGAGCTGTCCGGCAAGATCCGCGGCACCGCCTTCTGCCCCCTCGCCGACGCCTGCGTCTGGCCGGTCCAGACGAGCCTGGCGCACTTCCGGCACGAGTACGAGCACCTGGCGCGGCACCAGGCGCCGCTGCACCCCAGGAAGGACCGGTGGAAGGCGTGAAGATCTTCGTCGACGGCGTCGAGCTCGAGGTCCGGCCCGGCACCAGCGTGATCGACGCGGTGTTCGCCGCCGGGTCGGACGTGCCGTACTTCTGCAGCCAGGAGTACATGTCGCCGATCGGGGCGTGCCGCATGTGCCTCGCCAAGATCGGCGCGCCCCGCAAGGACCGCGCCACGAACGATTGGATCCGGGACGAGAACGGGGAGCCGAAGGTGTTCTGGTTCCCGAACCCGATGGCGACCTGCACCACCACCGTCATGGAGGGCATGGTCGTCGACACCCGCTCGAAGCCGGTGCGTCAGGCGCAGGACGCGATGGTCGAGGCGCACCTGATCAACCACCCGCTCGACTGTCCGACCTGCGACAAGGGCGGCGCCTGCGAGCTCCAGGACCGCAGCTACGAGTACGGCTCCGGCACCAGCCGCTTCCAGTTCGACAAGCGGCACCAGGAGAAGCACCACGTCCTCTCCGAGACGATCACCCTCGACCGGGAACGCTGCATCCACTGCAAGCGTTGCGTCCGCTACTTCGAGGAGGTCCCGGGCGAAGAGGTCCTCGACTTCATCGAGCGCGGATCCCACACCTACATCGCGACCCTCGAACCGGGCGGCCTGACCGACCCGTTCGCCGGCAACATCACCGACATCTGTCCGGTGGGCGCGCTGCTCGACCGGACCAGCCGCTTCCGCGGTCGCAACTGGGAGTACCACCACACCCCCACCACCACCCTCAACGACCCCGGCGGCGCCGCCCTCACCATCGACGCGCGCACCGGCCGGATCGAACGGATCAAGGCGGCGCTCAACCCCGAGGTGAACAAGACCTGGATCGACGACGCCTCGCGCTTCGGGCACCAGCACACCGCCTCCGACGACCGCATCCGGCTGCCGCACGTCCGCGAGAACGGGGAGTTGGTGCCGGTCTCGTGGGAGGCGGCCGCCCGCACGATCGCCGAGCTTCTGGGCGAGGTCGACCCGAAGAAGATCGCCGTCGCCCTCCGAGCCGACGCCACCCTCGAGGAGGGGGTCGCCGCCCGCGCCCTCGCCGAGCACTTCGGCACCGGTCGGATCGATCACGCCCCGCGGCCGCCCGCCTCGGTCCTCCCCGACGGTCGGCCGGCGACGATGGGCGACGTCGCCACCGCCGACGCGTTGCTCGTGCTCGGCGACCCGACCGAAGAGGCCGGCATCGTCGACCTGCGCATCCACGACGCCCTCAAGGGCGTCACGCCGCCCACGCTGCTGCCGCACGGCGTGCCGATCGCCGACCTGCGCCTCAAGGAACGGATGCCGCGGAAGCGCGAGATCCTGACCGTTCTGGCGCCGTACCGGACGCGGCTCATGAAGCACGCCGGGCTGGCGCGCGTCACCCCCGCCGGCGGCGAGGCGCGGCTGCTGCGCGCGCTCGCCGACCGCGCCGTCGCCGGCGCCGGCGACGGCGACCCGCCCGAATGGCCCACCGACCTCGGGATGTCCGCAGCGGACGCCGACGCGACCGTGCGGCGGTTCAAGGAGGCGCGCTCCCCGGTGCTGATCTGGAGCGGCTTCGTGAGCGCCGACCCGGACGCCGACGACGCCGCCCGCGCCTTCGCCAAGACGGTCGGCGCGAAGGTCCTGATCCTCGGACCGATGGCGAACGCCTACGGCCTCGAGCGCACCGGGGTGCTGCCGAGCATCCCGCGCTACGGGATGGCGTCGACGGTGCGGGGCGAAGCGGACGCGCTGATCGTGAGCGAGCTCGACCTGGCGCGCGATCCCGCCGTCGCCGAGCGCCTCGCCGAACTGAAACTGCTGGTCGCCCACGCCACCTTCCCGAACGCCACCACCGAGCTCGCCCACGTGGTGCTCCCGGCCGTGACCGGGTTCGAGAAGGAGGGCACCACCGTGAACGCCGAGGGTCGCGCCCTGCCGGTGCGTCCCGCCCCGGTCGAGGCGGGCGCCGCCCGCGACCTCACCGGCGTCGTGAAGGCGCTCGGCGAGGCGCTCGGCGTGCGGCTCGACGGCCGCAGCGTCCGCAGCGCCCGGCGGGTGCTGCGCAAGCGTCTCGGCGTCGACCTGGCGGAGCTTCCCCCCGTCGGACTCCTGCTCGATCCGCCGGCCCGCGGCGGCCG
>SLSQ01000272.1 GCA_007130355.1 Trueperaceae bacterium | reverse complement strand
CGGGACAGTTCGTGCGTGACGAACGCGCCGCGCGAGGCGCGGCGCGTCGTCCGAACGGCGAGGGAACGTGCGGTGGCGCGGTCCGCCGGCCGGCTCCCGGCCGCGGTCCGAGGCATCCCGGGGCCTCAGTCGCCCCCGCGGGCGGCCATGATGAAGTAGAGCAGGTACATGACGCTCCCGGCCGCGGCGGCCACGTAGGTGAGGGCGGCGGCGTTCAGGACGCTGCGGGATCCGCCCGAGTCGCTCTGGGTCACGATGCCGAGCTCCTGCATCTCGTTCAGCGCGCGGCGCGAGGCGTCGTACTCGATCGGCAGGGTGACGAGCTGGAAGATCACGGCGGCCCCGAACAGCACGATTCCGGCCTGGAGCAGTCCGAACGAGCCGAGCATCAGCCCGAAGATCGCCAGGTACGGGCCGAAGTTCCCGCCGATCTGCGCCACGGGGAGCAGGGCGGAGCGCCACTGCAGCGGCGCGTAGGCGTTCGCGTGCTGGAGGGCGTGGCCGACCTCGTGCGCGGCGACCGCCATGGCGGCGACGCTGGCGCGGCCGTAGTTCGGTTCGGAGAGGCGGACCACCTTCTTCGTCGGGTCGTAGTGGTCGGTGAGCTGGCCCTTGACCGGTTCGATGGCGACGTCGGCGCTCAGGCCGTGCTTGCGCAGGATCGCGTCGGCCACGTCGCGGCCGGTCATGCCGGAGGCGTTGGGGCGCTTGCTCCAGGTCCCGAAGGTCGAGCGCAGGTACATCTGCGCACCGAAGGTGAGGACCATCATCAGGATGAAGATTGCGAGCATGGGGGTGCGGGTTCCTCCTCGTGCGAGCGGTGGCGGGATCGGTGCGGGCCTGGGGCCCGGGTCTCGGTCGCGGCCGGCCGACCGACGCCGGAGCGCCTCAGGGACGCACGTACGTCGGCCGGGTCCGCCTCGATGCTACCGCATCGAGCATTGCCTACAATGTACTCAGGATTCTTGAGCGAGCGATGAGACGCTCGGTGCCGAGGCGTCGGCGGCGTCGGCGTCGGTGGCGGCGTCGGTGGCGCGCGCGAGGAAGCGGAGGGCGGTCCGTTGCTGGTCGTGCAGCTCGAGGGTGACGAACGACGGGACGATGATCAGATCGATGCCGTCCTCGCGCACGTAGCCACGAGCGATCGCGAGCGCCTTGACCGCCTGGTTCACCGCCTGGGGGCCGATCGCTTGGAGCTCGACCCGACCCTCGGTACGGAGCAGAGCCGCGACGGCGCCGGCGACGGCGTTCGGTTTGGAGGTGCCGGAAACGCGCAGGACTTCGATGTCGACCACCCCCTTTCGAGGCGACCGTGCACGGCGACGCGCCTGAGGGCGGGAACGCCGCGTTGACAGGCACCTTAGCACCCGGTACGATCGATCCCTGTGAAGGCTGACGCGCACGCCCCCGCCCCGCGCCCGTTCCGCGACCGCTCCACCGAGTCGGTCGTACGGATTCGGATCGTAGGGCTAGGGCACGGGGGTGCGCTCGCCTAGTCTCCACCGACGAGGATCCCGACGAGCCCGCACCCCGCCGTTCCCGTTTCGGCGGGGTGCGCTCGTATCGTCCGCGCCTCGGCCGACCGCCTCGTTCCGCCCATCCGCCCCGACCGAAGTCCGACCCGCCCCGGAGGAAGACATGAACGGTGCCGAAGTCCTGCTGCACGCGCTCGAACGCCAGGGGGTCGAGATCGTCTTCGGCCACCCCGGCGGCGCGATCATGCCCGTCTACGATGCGTTGTACGACTCCAAGATCCGCCACGTCCTGGTCCGCCACGAGCAGGCCGGGGCCCACGCGGCCGACGCCTTCTACCGGGCCTCCGGACGCCCCGGGGTGGTGTTCGCCACCAGCGGTCCGGGCGCCACGAACCTGGTGACCGGGCTCGCCACCGCGATGATGGACTCGAGCGCCGTGGTGGCCATCACCGGCAACGTGCCGACCGCCCTGATCGGGACCGACGCCTTCCAGGAGGCCGACGTCTACGGGATCACCGGGCCGATCACGAAGCACAACTACCTGGTCAAGAACCTCGCGGACCTGCCGCGGGTGGTGGCCGAGGCGTTCCACATCGCGTCGACCGGCCGTCCCGGCCCGGTCCTGATCGACGTGCCCAAGGACGTGCAGATGGCCGCGTTCGAGGGGACCGAGGCCGACTTCGACGTGACGATCGACCTGCCCGGCTACCGACCGACCGTCAAGGGGCACGCCGGTCAGATCCGCAAGGCGACCGAAGCGATCCGCGCCGCCGAGCGGCCGATCCTGATGGTCGGGGGCGGGGGACAGGTCGCCGCCGAGGAGGTGATGGCGTTCGCCGAGCGCACGAACCTGCCGGTGATCACCACCCTGATGGGGATCGGCGCCTACCCGGCCGGCGCGCCCCAAGCGCTCGGCATGCCGGGCATGCACGGCACGGTCACCGCCAACCGCGCGATCACGCACTGCGACCTGATCGTGGGCGCCGGCCTGCGCTTCGACGACCGCGTCACCGGCAAGATCAGCCGCTTCGCGCCGAACGCCAAGGTCGTGCACATCGACATCGACCCGGCCGAGATCAGCAAGCTGGTGCGGGCGCACGTTCCGGTCGTCGGCGACCTGCGCGACGTGCTCCCGCGCCTTGGCGACCAGCTCGACCGCCTCGCCATCGACGACTGGTGGGCGACGCTGAACGACTGGAAGGGGCGCTACCCCGAGCGTTACGCCACCGAGAAGCCGCTCGTCAGCCAGGAGGTGATCGAGCTCCTGCGCGAGGCGACCGGCGGCGACTGCGTCGTGACCACCGAGGTGGGCCAGCACCAGATGTTCGCGGCGCGGCTGTTCCCGACCAGCAAGCCGCGCACCTGGATCACCTCCGGCGGTCTCGGCACCATGGGCTTCGGCCTGCCCGCCGCGATCGGGGCGGCGTTCGCGCGCCCCGGCGAGACGGTCGTCTGCGTCGCCGGCGACGGGTCGATCCAGATGAACATCCAGGAGCTCGCCACCATCGCCAAGAACCGCCTGCCGATCGTCATCGCGATCGCGAACAACGGCGTGCTCGGGATGGTGCGGCAGTGGCAGGAGCTGTTCCACGCGCAGCGCTACAGCGAGATCTTCCTGGCCGACTCGAACCCCGACTTCGCCAAGCTGGCCGAGGCCTACGGGATCGAGGGGCACAACGTGCACGACCGCGAGACCGCGCGTCGGCTGGTGCCGGAGGTGCTGGCGCGCGGCGGGCCGGCCCTGATCAACTTCGTCGTGTACGAAGCGGAGAAGGTCTACCCGATGGTGCCGTCGGGCGCCGGGGTCGACGAGATGCTGATCGGCGACCAGGAGCCCGACCCGGTGCCGGACGCTCCCGAACCGGCCGGAGCGAAGGCGTGAGCACGCGCAAGCACGTCGTGTCCGTCACCGTCCGCGACGAGCCGGGCGTCCTGGTCCGCATCGCCGGCCTCTTCGCCCGCCGCGGGTTCAACATCGAGTCGCTCTCGGTCGCCCAGACCGAGACCCCCGGCCTCAGCCGCACCACCTTCGTGGTCTCCGGCGACACCGCCACGATCGAACAGGTGCAGAAGCAGCTGCAGAAGCTGATCGACGTGATCAAGGTCGTCGATCACACCGAGACGAAGTTCGTCGACCGCGAACTGATGCTGATCAAGGTCGCCGTGCGGCAGCCGGAGGACCGGGTCGAGATCCGTCAGATCGCCCAGGACTTCCGTGCCCGCATCGTCGACGTCGACCGGCGCGCCCTCACCTTCGAGGTGACCGGCGACGAAGGGAAGATGTCCGCCTTCATCGAGCAGATGCGCGAGTTCGGCATCATCGAGACCATCCGTACCGGCCGCGTGGCCCTGCCCCGCAGCGCCGGAGCCCCCGCCGTCCGCCCCGTCCGCGCCCCCAAGGTGGCGTGAACCCCGCAACGCACCCCGAGGAGAACACCGACATGGCCACCATCTACTACGACGACGACGCCAGCCTGCAGCACCTCGAAGGAAAGACCATCGCGGTCCTCGGCTACGGCAGCCAAGGCCACGCTCACGCCCTGAACGCCAAGGAGTCGGGCATGGACGTGGTGGTCGGTCTCCGCGAGGGGTCCGCGTCCCGGGCCGCGGCCGAGGCGGAGGGACTGCGCGTGGCGACCACCGCCGAGGCCGCCCGCGAGGGGGACATGGTGATGGTGCTCCTCCCCGACGAGCTCCAGGGCCAGGTGTTCCGCGAGGAGATCGCGCCGAACCTGAACGACGGCGACATGCTCCTCTTCGCGCACGGTTTCAACGTCCACTTCCACCAGGTCCGGGCGCCCCAGGGCGTCGACGTGGCGATGGTGGCGCCGAAGGGCCCCGGCCACCTGGTGCGCCGCGTCTATCAGGAGGGCGCCGGCGTGCCGTGCCTGCTCGCGGTGCACCAGGACGCCAGCGGGCAGGCGCACGCCCGCGGTCTCGCCTACGCCAAGGCGATCGGCGGCACCCGGGGCGGCGTGCTCGAGACCACCTTCCAGGAGGAGACCGAGACCGACCTGTTCGGCGAGCAGGCGGTGCTCTGCGGCGGCGTGACCTCGTTGATGGAGGCCGGCTTCGAGACGTTGGTCGAAGCCGGCTACCAGCCGGAGATCGCCTACTTCGAGTGCGTGCACGAGATGAAGCTGATCGTCGACCTGATCTACGAGGGCGGCTTCGAGAAGATGCGCCACTCGATCAGCAACACCGCCGAGTACGGCGACTACCGCACCGGCCCGCGCATCGTCACCGACGCCACGCGTGCCGAGATGCGCCGCATCCTGCAGGAGGTCCGCAACGGCGAGTTCGCCCGCGAGTTCCTGCTCGAGAACCAGGTCGGCCAGCCACGCCTGCTGGCGCAGCGGACCGCGACCGGCGCGACGCAGGTCTCCGAAGTCGGACGCCGGCTGCGCAAGATGATGGCGTTCATCGAATCGTGAGCCGGGTCGTCGTTCCCCTTCGCCCTGCCCGCGGCGCCGTCCGATCGGCCGCCCCGAGGCGCGCCCGGCCGCTCCGCGGGCGACTACCGGGACCGGTCCGACACGCCCGCAGGTAGGTCCCGACCGAACCGTCCCGCGAAGGAGACGACGACCATGGCCCGAATCAAGATCTTCGATACCACCCTGCGCGACGGCGAGCAGTCGCCCGGCGTCTCGCTCGACGTGCGCGAGAAGCGCGAGATCGCCCGTCAACTCGCCCGGTTGGGCGTCGACGTGATCGAAGCCGGCTTCCCGATCGCCTCGGAAGGCGACTTCCAGGCGGTCCGCGAGATCGCCGCCGCCAGCAGCGACGAGAACCCGAACGTGGTGGTGGCTGGCCTGGCCCGCGCGGCGCGCGGCGACGTCGAACGCGCCGCCGCCGCCATCGAACGGGCCTCCCGGCCCCGCATCCACACCTTCATCGCCACCAGCTCGATCCACATGGAGAAGAAGCTGAAGCTGGCGCCGGAGCAGGTGGTCGACCGTGCGGTGGAGGCGGTCCGCCTCGCGAAGTCGTTCGTCGACGACGTCGAGTTCAGCGCCGAGGACGCCGGCCGCAGCGACCCCGCCTTCCTGGCGGAGATCGTCACGGCCGCGATCGACGCCGGCGCTACCGTCGTGAACGTGCCCGACACGGTCGGCTACATGACGCCGTGGGAGTACGGCGAACTCGTCCGTGGCCTCTTCGACGCGGTGCCCGCCCTCGCGCACGTCGACGTGAGCACCCACTGCCACGACGACCTGGGCCTCGCGGTCGCGAACTCGCTGGCGGGGGTGCGCGCCGGCGCCACGCAGGTCGAGTGCACCCTGAACGGCATCGGCGAACGGGCGGGGAACGCCTCGCTCGAGGAGATCGTGATGGCGCTCGAGACCCGCAAGGACGTCTGGGGGCACGAGCTCGGCATCGACACCCGCGAGCTCTACCGCACCTCCCGGATGGTGGCGCTGATGACCGGCATGGTGGTCCCCCCGAACAAGGCGGTCGTCGGCGACAACGCCTTCTCGCACGAGGCCGGCATCCACCAGGACGGCGTCCTCAAGGCGGTCGAGACGTACGAGATCATGTCGGCGGAGACGGTCGGCCGCGACGCCGGAGTGCTCGTGATGGGCAAGCACTCGGGCCGGGCCGCCTTCCGCCGCACCCTCGCCGACCTCGGCTACGGCGAGCTCGAGGCCGAGAAGGTCAACGCCCTCTTCCGCCAGTTCAAGGACCTCTGCGACCGGAAGGCGTCGGTCACGAGCGACGACATCCGTGCCCTCGTCGACGCGGAGACCACCCGCGTCCCGGAGACGTACCGGCTGCAGCACGTGCAGTTCCAGTCCGGCACCGGCGTCACGCCGGTCGCGACGGTGCGCGTCGCGACCGACACCGGCGTGCACGAACAGGCCGCCCTCGGCGACGGTCCGGTCGACGCCGCCTTCCAGGCGATCGAGCGGATCACGCAGGTCCCGCTCGCGCTCGAGTCGTTCGAGCTGCGCTCGGTCGGTCACGGCAAGGACGCCCTGGGCGAGGTCACCGTCCGCGTCCGCAGCGAGGACCGCGTCGTGCACGCCCGCGGCCTGTCGACCGACGTGGTCGAGGCGGCCGCGAAGGCGTACGTCGAGGTCCTCAACAAGCTCGCGGCCGGCCTCGGGCGCGACCGCACCGGCGACGACGCGACCGCGGTGTCGGCGCCGTGACGCGGGTGCCCGCACCGCACCCCGGCGCCGCCGCGCCCGGTGCGGGGGATCCGGTCGAGATCTACGACACCACCCTGCGCGACGGCACCCAAGGCCAGGGGTTCACCCTGACCAGCGCCGACAAGGTCGCGATCGCCAAGCGTCTCGACGCCTTCGGGATCGACCTGATCGAGGGCGGCTGGCCGGGCTCGAACCCGAAGGACGCCGAGTTCTTCGAACGGATGGCGGACGTGCCGCTCGGCCGGGCGCGCCTCGCCGCCTTCGGGAGCACCCGCCACCGTGCCCGCACGGTCGAGAGCGACCCGAACCTGGCGGCGCTCCTCGCCGCGCGCACGCCGGTGGTGACGGTGTTCGGCAAGTCGTGGACGCTGCACGTCACCGAGGCGCTCGGCGCCACCCTCGACCAGAACCTGGCCATGATCCGCGAGTCGGTGGCGTACCTGGTCGCCCAGGGGCGGGAGGTCGTCTACGACGCCGAGCACTACTACGACGGCGCCGCCGCCGACCCGGAGTACGCCGTCGCCACCCTCGACGCGGCGCTCGAGGGCGGCGCCTCGCGCCTGGTGCTGTGCGACACGAACGGCGGCACCCTGCCGGAACGGATCGCCGACGGCGTCCGGCTCGCCCGGGAACGGTACGAGGTTCCGATCGGGATCCACACGCACAACGACGCCGAGCTCGCCGTCGCGAACGCGCTCGCCGCGGTGCAGGCGGGCGCGAGCCACGTGCAGGGCACGATCGGCGGCTACGGTGAACGCTGCGGCAACGCCAACCTGATCACCGTCACCGCGAACCTGGCCCTCAAGCTCGGCCGTCCCCAGCCGCAGCGTCTGGCCGGACTGCGCGAGCTGGCGCGGTACGTCGACGAGCGCGCGAACCTGCAGCCGAACCTGCGGGCGCCGTACGTCGGCGACGCCGCCTTCGCGCACAAGGGCGGCGTGCACGTGTCGGCGGTCGCCAAGCGACCGGAGACGTACGAGCACGTCGAACCGGGCACGGTCGGCAACGAACGCCGCGTGCTCCTCTCCGACCTGTCCGGACGCGCGAACGTGGTGGCGCACCACGACGCCTCCGCGGCGGAGGCCGAGGCGGGGGAGGGCGCGCACGAGGTGGTCGCGCGCATGAAGGAGCTCGAACACCGCGGCTACGCCTTCGAAGGGGCGGAGGCGTCGTTCCAGCTGATGGCGCGCAAGGTGCGCGGCGAACACCGGCCGTTCTTCACCCTGCACGGCTACACCGTGGTGATCGACAAGCGGGACCGCGATCCGCAACCGCGCGCCGAGGCGAGCATCAAGGTCGAGGTCGGCGGCGTGCTCGAGCACACCGCCTCCGACGGCGACGGTCCGGTGAACGCGCTCGACCGGGCGCTCGGCAAGGCGCTCACGCGCTTCTATCCGCAACTCTCCGAACTGCACCTGGTCGACTACAAGGTGCGCGTCCTCAGCGGCGACGAGTCGGGCACCGCCAGCGTCATCCGGGTCCAGGTCGAGTTCGCCGACCGGCTCGAGAGCTGGGGCACGGTCGGCGCCAGCACCGACCTGATCGACGCCTCGTACCAGGCGTTGATCGACGCGATCGAGTACAAGCTCGTCAAGGACCGCGTCGCGCCCCACGGCAGCGGCGCCGACCCGGAGGACGCGACGGCGGCGGCTGCACGGACCGTACCGTCGAGGGCCGCGCCGACCTGATCCGGACCGTTCCCGCCCGGGGCCCTCGGTTCGCCCGGGCGCACCGAGCGATCGCCTTCGCCTCGAAAGCGCCGACCGGCCATTCGCCTACGAAGCGAACCCGGCGGGTCGACGCTACGTGCCGAGGAGATCGTTTCGTTTGACAAGCGGTCGTGCGGGCGGCTACAGTCCGGTGCGCGGCGGCGCGTTCCGGAGCCGCCCGGACGAACCCACGCACGACGCAGAGAACCTGCGCCCAGACACGACCGGCGCCCCGACCGGGGCCGCCGAGACGGTGGGCGTTCCCGACGGAGGTCGACCTTGTCCCGATTCCACGCCCGACGCTCGGACGTCCGAAGCCTCGCTTGGCCCCGTGAGCGCGACGCCTGCGGCGTCGGCTTCATCGCCGACCTGCACGGCCGGCGCGAACGACGCGTGCTCGAGCACGCCCTCGAAGCGCTCGGCAACCTCGCGCACCGCGGCGCCGTCAGCGCCGACGGACGGACCGGCGACGGCGCCGGAATCCTCACGCAGCTCCCGTACCGCATCCTGCACCGCCACCTCCGTGCCCGCGGCGTCCGCGAGGTCGCCGACCAGGACCTCGGCGTCGGCACCCTCTTCGTGGCGGCCGACGCGCCGTGGAGCGAAGCGCGCGAGATCGTCGAGCGCGAGCTCGACGCCGCCGGCATCGAGCTGCTCGCCTGGCGCGACCCGCCCACGAACGACGACGCCCTCGGCGAACATGCCCGGGACCGCCGGCCGCTCCTCCGGCAGGTCCTGACGGCACGCCCCGCCGGGCTCTCCAGCCTCGACTACGAACGACGCCTGTACCTGGTCCGCAAGCGGATCGAACGGGCGCTGGCCGACGCCGACCTGGGCCGCACCTACCTGCCGTCGTTCAGCTGCCGCACGATCGTCTACAAGGGGCTGATGGTGGCGGACCAGCTGCCCGAGTTCTACCGCGACCTGGCCGACCCCGACTTCGAGACGGCGCTCGCCGTGTTCCACCAGCGCTACAGCACGAACACGATGCCGCGCTGGTCGTTGGCGCAGCCGTTCCGGATGCTCGCCCACAACGGCGAGATCAACACCCTCACCGGGAACGTGAACCTGATGGCCGCCCGCGAGCCGGTGCTCGAGAGCTCGGTGTGGGGCGACAGTGTCCACGACCTGCTGCCGATCGTGCCCCCGGGCGCGAGCGACAGCGCGGCGCTCGACGCCACGCTCGAGCTGCTCGCCCTCTCCGGACGCGACCCGCTGCACGCGCTGGCGATGCTGGTGCCGCCGGCGTTCGAAGGCGACGACCGGATGGACGACGCCGTCCGCGCCTTCTTCCGCTACCACGCCACCGTGATGGAGCCGTGGGACGGACCGGCCGCCCTCGCGGTCAGCGACGGCACCCGCGCCATCGCCGCGCTCGACCGGAACGGCCTCCGACCGCAGCGCTTCCACCGCACCGAGAGCGGCCTCGTGATCGTCGGCAGCGAAGCGGGCATGGTCCAGCTGCCCAGCGACCCGATCGTCGAGCGCGGGCGCCTGGGCCCGGGCGAGATGCTCGCCGTCGACACCGCCAGCGGGCGGTTCCTACGCGACGATGAGCTCAAGGCCGAACTGGCGGGCGCGCATCCGTACCGCGCCTGGCTCGACGCGAACCTGGTGCGGCCGCCCGCCTTCGAACCCACCCCTCCGGCGACGCCGGTCGGCGACGACGCGACGCGGCTCCAGACCGCCGTCGGGTACGGGAGCGAGGACTTCGAGCGGATCTTCGCGCCGATGGCGTTCGATGCGGAGATCCCGGTCGGATCGATGGGGGACGACACGCCCCTCGCGCTGCTCTCGGCCCAACCGCAGACCCTCTGGCGCGCCTTCAAGCAACGCTTCGCGCAGGTCACGAACCCTCCGATCGACCCGTACCGCGAACGCTCGGTGATGAGCCTCGAGACGACCGTCGGTCCTCGCGGACCGCTCCTGGACGAGACCGAACGGTCCGCTGCCGTGCTCCGGGTTCCCGGTCCGATCATCGACGCCGCGCAGCGCGACTGGATCCTCGCCAACGACCGCTTCCCGACCGTCCGGATCGACACGCGCTTCGTCGTGACCGACGGGCCCGAGGCGATGGAGTCGGCGCTCGACCGCGTCTGCGACGAGGCGGCGCGCGCGGTCCGCGACGGTGCCGCCCTGGTGCTCCTGAGCGACCGCGGCATCGACGCGGAGCACGCCGCCGTCCCGATCCTGCTCGCCACCGGGGCGGTGCACCAACGCCTGATCCGCGACGGCCTGCGCACGCGGACGGCGCTGCTGATCGAGAGCGCCGAACCGCGCGAGGACCACCACTTCGCCGCCCTGATCGGGTACGGCGCCGCCCTGATCCACCCGTACCTGGCGCTCGCGACCTGCGCCTCCGTCGCCGACCGGGTCCGCCGCGACGAACCGCTCACCCCCGAAGCGGCGGTCCGCAACTACGTCGCGGCGATCGATCAGGGCCTGCTCAAGATCCTCTCCAAGATGGGGATCTCGACGATCAGTTCGTACCGTGCGGCGCAGGTGTTCGAGGCGATCGGCCTGGACGCGGACGTGGTCGACCGGGCGTTCACCGGCACGCCGCGGCACCTGGGCGGGACCGGTCTGCGCACGATCGCCGAGGACGCCCTGCGGCTGCACGCCGAGGCGTTCGGGGACGAGCCGGCGCTGCGCGACCTCGGGATCTACCGCTTCCGCAAGGCGGGCGAGTACCACGCCTTCAACCCCACCGTCTTCAAGGCGCTGCACAAGGCGGTGCGCAACGACGACGCCGAGGCGTACGCCGCCTACGCGGACGCGGTCGACGCTCGTCCGCCCACCACCCTGCGCGACCTGATGGAGATCGGTCGGGTCGGCGCGCCGATCGACGTGGCCGAGGTCGAACCGGTCGAGCAGATCGTGCGACGCTTCACCACGCAGGCGATGAGCCACGGGTCGGTGAGCCGCGAGACCCACGAGACCCTCGCGATCGCCATGAACCGGTTGGGGGCGAAATCGAACAGCGGGGAGGGGGGCGAGGACCCGGAGCGCTTCGAACCGTTCGACCGCGACCGCCCCGACCGCTCCGAAGCGAAGGGCTGGCACCCGGAGGCGGGCGACCTCGCCAACAGCGCGATCAAGCAGGTGGCCTCCGGTCGGTTCGGCGTGACCGCCCACTACCTGTCGAAGGCGACCGAGATCGAGATCAAGATGGCGCAGGGCAGCAAGCCCGGCGAAGGCGGCCAGATCCCCGGCTTCAAGGTGAGCGCCGAGATCGGACGCATCCGGCACGCCGTGCCGGGCGTGACCCTGATCAGTCCGCCCCCGCACCACGACATCTACTCGATCGAGGACCTGGCGCAGCTGATCTTCGACCTGAAGCGCGTCGCCCCTCACGCCCGCATCGGCGTGAAGCTCGTCGCCACGCACGGCGTGGGCACGATCGCGGCCGGCGTCGCGAAGGGGTACGCCGACGTGATCCAGATCTCCGGCCACGACGGCGGCACCGGCGCCAGCCCCCTCACCAGCGTCCGCAACGCCGGCGTGCCGTGGGAGCTCGGCCTGGCCGACACGCAGCGTGCCCTGGTCGAGAACGACCTCCGTGGCCGGGTCACCCTGCGCGTCGACGGCGGCCTCAAGACCGGCCGGGACGTGGTGATCGGCGCGCTGTTCGGAGCCGAGCAGTTCGGCTTCGGCACCGCCGCGCTGGTCGCGACCGGCTGCGCCATGCTGCGCCAGTGCCACCTGAACACCTGCACCTTCGGGATCGCGACGCAGCGCGAGGACCTGCGCGCCCGCTTCCCGGGACGCCCCGAGCACGTGGTCCGGTTCCTGACCTTCGTGGCGGGCCAGGTGCGGGAGCTGCTGGCCACGATCGGCGCGCGCTCGCTGGACGAGATCGTGGGGCGCACCGATCTGCTCTCGGCCCGCGAGGTCGAGCACCCGCGCGGAGGGACGGTCGACCTGTCCGAACTGCTGAAGTTGGCCGAGCCGAACGGATCGCGCGCCCGCCGCGCGATTCAGGAACGCAACGACCGGCCGGAGCAGGACGAGCTCGACGAACGGATCGCCGCGGGCGCCTGGGCCGATCTCGCCGAGTTCGGACGCAGCGACCGCAGCTACCGCAGCAGCAACCGGCACCGCACGATCGGGGCGCGGCTCTCCGGTCGGATCGCGACCGAGTACGGCGCCGACGGGCTGCCGGAAGGGACCGTCCGGGTCCGGATCGAGGGGCCGGTGGGGCAGAGCTTCGGCGGGTTCCTGACCTCGGGCGTCCGCCTCGAACTTCTCGGCGACGCGCAGGACTACGTCGGCAAGGGGATGTCGGGCGGGGAGATCGCGATCCGTTCGCTGCGGCGCGACCCGGATGCGCCGCACCCGGTGCTGCTCGGGAACACGGTGCTCTACGGAGCGACCGGGGGCCGGCTGTTCGCCGCCGGATCGGCCGGCGAACGGCTCGCGGTCCGCAACTCGGGCGGGGTCGCGGTGGTGGAGGGGTGCGGCGATCACGGCTGCGAGTACATGACCGGCGGCGTGGTGGTCGTGCTGGGCGCCACCGGCCGGAACTTCGGCGCCGGCATGTCGGGCGGCGTCGCCTTCGTCCTGGACGAGGACGGCGCCTTCGAGGGCCGGACGAATCCGAGCATGGTCGACGCGCGTCCGGTGAGCGCCGAGGGCGCCGACGCGCAGCTGCTGCGGACGCTCGTCGAGCGCCATTCGGCCGCCACCGACAGCCCGCGGGCGCGCCGCCTGCTCGATCGTTGGGAGACGTCGGTCCGCGCCTTCTGGCGGATCGCGCCCACCGACCTTCCCGGCCACGATGCGGTCGATCCGGGCCTGTGGTTCGCCGAGTCGGCGCTCGCCACCCTGCCGCCGGTGGCGCGGGCGCCTCAGGCCGCCGTCGCCGCCCACGACCGGCCGACGCCCTGAGGTCGGCCGACCGGGCGGGCCGCGCCGAGGCGGGCCCGTCCGGTCGGCCGCTCACTCGAACGCGACGACCGTCCCGTCGGTCGCCGCCACGATCAGGCGCCCGTCGATCGGCAGGGCCGGCGCCTGGATCGGCGCGTGCGCCACGGTCTCGTGGAAGCGCGGGTCGCCGTCGACCGCGTCGAACCCGAGCAGGTCCCCGCCTTCGGTGCCGACCCAGACCACGCCCGACGCGACGACCGGCGGAGCGGTGACGGCGGCCGGCAGCGGCCGGCTCCAGAGGTCGTCGCCGCTGCGCAGGGAGAGGCAGCGGAGGACCCGCCCCCAACCGGCGGTGTAGACGCGACCGTCGAGCACCGCCGGTCCTCCGTACTGTTCCCCTTCGAGCCCGTAGCTCCAGAGCACGTCCCGCTCCTCGACCGAGAATCCGTGCAGCTCGCCGGCCCGTTCCTGCAGCAGGACCGTGCCGGCCGAGGCGGCGGCGTGCGCCGGCACGGCGTCGAGGTCGGCCCGGAACCGGGGCCGGCCGTCGGCCAGTGCGACGGCGTGCACCGTCCCGTCCTCGCACGCGACGATCGCCTCGTTGCGGTGCGCGACCGGCGGGATCGCCGCGGGGGCGCCCAGCTCGGCGCGCCAGATGAGCGTGCCGTCGCCGCGCCAACGCTCGAGCCCGCCGTCGCGCCGAGCGAGGAGCAGTCCGTCGCCGACGGCGGCGAGCCCGGCGACGTCGACGTCGCCCCGCCACTCGGTCCGGCCCTCCGGCCAGGCGATGCGCGCCAAGCCACCGTCGCGGCTGGCGATCCAGACGGCCCCGCCGACGTGCAGCGGCGGGTGCTCCACCTCGTCCTCGAGCGGAAAACGGGCGTGCACCCCGCCGTCGGCCGGGTGCAGCACCGCCAGCGCGTCGCTCCGCAGGCCGGCGAGCAGGAACCCTTCGGCGGCCGCCAGGCCGGCCGGCCACTGCGGCCCCTGGTCCAGCTGGATCCGCCACCGTTCCCGCAGCGGCCGGGGCGCGCCCGGGCCGGACGGATAGACCGCGACGCGGGCGGCGCCGCCGGCCGGTACCCCGACCGCGTCGCGCTGCAGTTGCCCCAGGATCGTCCGCAGGCGCTCGGCGACGACGGTGCCGTTCCGCGGCCGGTCGCCCGGACGCTTCGCGAGCAACGCGATGATCAGCTCGGAGAGCGCCTCCGGCACCAGCGGGTTGCGGTCGATCGGGGGCGCCAGGTCGCCGTAGACGTGCTGGTAGAGGACCGCCTGGTCGTTGTCGGCGTCGTACGGCGCGACGCCGGTGACGGTGCGGTAGAGCACCACGCCGAAGGCGTACAGGTCGGTCGCCGCTCCGGTCGCCTCGCCGGTGGCCTGTTCCGGCGCCATGTACTGCGGCGTGCCGAGGGTGAAGCCGGTGCGCGTGAGCTCGCGGCTGGTCTCGGTGAGCTGCACCAGGCCGAAGTCCATCAGCTTGGGACGGCCGTGCGGCGTCAGCAGGATGTTGCGGGGGGTGAGGTCGCGGTGCACCATGCCGAGGCGGTGGACGTAGCCGAGGGTGTCGGCCACGTCGGTCGCCGCGTGCAGCAGGCGTTGCTGCGAGGCGACGTCCGCCTCGTACGGTCCGAGCTCGGTGAACGGCCCGCCGTCGATCCGTTCCATGGCGAAGTAGACGTGCTCGCCCTGGCCGAGGTCGAAGATGGTGACGATGCCCGGGTGCGAGAGGCGGGCGAGCGCACGGATCTCACGACGGAACCGCTCCGCGTCGGTCTCGGTCAGGTGCGGCCGCAGCACCTTGAGCGCCACCGGGCGGTCGAGGTGCCGGTCGTGCGCGGCGAACACGTGCGCCATGCCCCCCTGACCGAGCGGACCTTCGATCTCGTACCGCTCGCCGAGAACCGTTCCGGGACCGAACATCCCTAGCGGTCGTCGAGTCCTTCGATCAGATCCGGGTCGAGTTCGCCCTTCTCGACCGCCTTGTTCAGCATCGCGATGCCCAGCCGCACCACCTCCGACTTCGACACGAGGCGTTCCGGGTTGGACAGCTGATAGGCGGTCTTGGTGAGCAGGGAATCCTGATCCTCGCTGATGACGACCTGGAGTCGCTTGCTCTTCTCGCGTTTCGGCACGTCGCCTCCTCAAAGAACGTTTCGCACGCAATGTAGCATCATCGTCATCGCCTTGACAATGTGCGCGAACGTCGCTATGGTGCGTTTGCACATCGTGTGTATCTTACGCACCGACCGATCGGCCGCACGGCACGACGACCCCATCGACCCGCGCTGAGGACATCACCTGCCATGACCCCGTCGAACGAGATCCTGAGGATCGAGGGCGCCGCCCCCCTGAACGGAACGGTGCGCGTCCACTCCGCCAAGAACTCCGCGCTGTACCTGATCCTCGCCTCGCTCCTGACGGAGGAGGAGCTGATCCTTCGCGACGTGCCCGCCCTCAGCGACGTGCTCGTCGGTCTCGAGATCCTCGCCCACGTCGGGGTCGACGTGCGTCGGGAGGGCGACCTGCTGCGCCTGAACGCCCGCAATGTGCACCGCAGCGACGCGCCGTTCCGCCTGGTCCGCAAGATGCGCGCCAGCTTCGTCGCGATGGGCGCCCTGCTCGGCCGCTGCGGCACCGCCCGCATCGGGGTCCCGGGCGGGTGCGCCTTCGGCCCCCGGCCGGTCGACCGCCACATCCGCGCCTTCGAGGCGCTCGGCGCGACCGTGCGGGAGGAGGACGGCGACTTCGTGGCCGAACGCCACGGTCCGCTCGAGGGACACGTGGTGTTCGAGGCACCCACCGTCGGCGGTACGCAGAACGTGCTGCTGGCCACCGCCCGCGGCAGCCGCCGCGTCGTGATCGAGAACGCCGCCCTCGAGCCGGAGGTCGCCGACCTGGTGGAGCTCCTCAACGCGATGGGCGCCCGGATCGGCGGAGCCGGCACCTCGGTCCTGACGGTCGAGGGCGTGCCGCGCTTGCACGGCGTCGACTTCACGCCGATCCCCGACCGGATCGAGGCGGGAACCCTGATGCTCGCCGCCTCGGCCACCCGGGGCCGCGTCCGGCTCGAGAACGTGCGCGCCGACCATCTGACCTCGGTCCTCGCCTGGCTCGGCCGGACCGGCGTCTGGACGGAGGTCGACGGCGATGCGATCGAGCTCGACGCTGCCGGACCGCTGCACGCGGAGGACCTGGTCGCGACGCCGTACCCCGGCCTTCCGACCGACCTCCAGGCGCCGTTCGGCGCCTTCCTTGCCACCGTGCCGGGCCGGTCGGAGGTCCGCGACGAGGTCTACCCGGACCGGTTCACGCACGTCGACGAGCTCCGCAAACTGGGCGCGCGCGTCCAACTCGACGAGCGCACCCTGCGGATCGAAGGGGGTCGGCTGGTGGGCGCTCCGGTCCACGCGGCCGACATCCGAGCCGGCGGCGCCCTCGTCGTCGCCACGCTGGCCGCCGAGGGCACCTCCGAACTGAGTGGCGTCGAGTTCCTCGACCGGGGCTACGAACGGCTCGCTCCGCGCCTCGAACGGCTCGGCGCCCGCGTGCAACGTGCCTCGGCCCAGGCCGACCGTCCCGCCACGCGCCCGGTGCACCTGACCGTCCCCACTCGCTGAACGAACGTCGTGCGCGGCCG
>SLSQ01000105.1 GCA_007130355.1 Trueperaceae bacterium | reverse complement strand
CGGGCCGGCCGCATCCGACCGGAGGACGGCCTGAGCGAAGCCGGCTGGCGCGCCTTCGCCGACGGCGCCGAGCGGGTCGCGCGCGCGGTGCGCGACGCGACCGGGCTCCGCAGCGCCTTCCACCCGCACGGCGCCAGTTGGGTCGAGACGCCCGACGAGATCGCCGCCCTCCTGGACCGCACCGATCCCGACCTCGTCGGCCTCTGCTACGACAGCGGCCACGTCGCCCTCGGCGGCGGCGACCCGGTCGCCGTGCTGCGGCGGTTCGCCGACCGTGTGACGCTGGTGCACCTCAAGGACTTCGACGGAACCGTGCTGGGCCGCGCCGACGACGAAGGTTGGGGCTACCCCGAACTGGTCCGCGCCGGCGTGTTCCCCGAACTGGGGCGCGGCGACGTCGACTTCCCCACCGTGCTGCGCACCCTGCACGACGTCGGTTACCGCGGCTGGACGGTCGTCGAACAGGACGTGCTGCCCGGCCAGGGCGACCCGCTGGCCGCGAACGCCCGCAACCGCGCCTTCCTGAAGGGACTCGGCCTGTGACCGCACCCGCCGACACGAACCACGCCGCCGCTACCCCGCCCGCCGCCGGTACGCCCGACGCCACCACGTCCGACGCCGCATCCGCGAGCGGCCCCGACCTGCTCACCATGGGCCGAAGCTCGATCGACCTGTACACGAACGACGTCGGCGTCCCGTTCGAGGAGATCGGTTCGTTCGCCGCCTACGTCGGTGGCAGCCCCACGAACATCGCCGTCGGCGCCCGCCGGCTCGGCCTCCGCACCGCCGTCCTGACCGGCGTCGGCGACGACAAGGTCGGCGCCTTCATCCGCCGGTTCCTGGACGACGAAGGCGTCGACACCCGCCACGTGGTCACCAAACCCGGTACCCGCAGCACCGCCGTGCTGCTCGGGATCGAGGCGGACGGCAAGGTGCCGCTGGTGTTCTACCGCCACGCCGCCTCCGACGACCACCTCGGCATCGACGACGTGATCGCGGCCGACCCCGCCGCTGCCGGCGCGCTCGAGATCTCCGGCACCGGCCTGTCCAAGTCGCCGCAGGCCCAGGCCACCCTGTTCGCGGCGGAACGCGCCCGCGCCGCCGGCCGGCCGGTGTTCCTCGATCTGGACTTCCGGGCGGACCAGTGGCACGACCCGCGCGCCTACGGCGTGATGGTCCGCGCCGCGTTGCCGAACGTCACGGTCGCGCTCGGCACCGAGGAGGAGCTCCGCGCCGCCATGCTGCGCGACCCCTCCGCGTTGCGGGTGGTCGACCAGCAGATCTCGGCGCCCGAGATCGCCGGCGACACCGACGAGGCGGTCAATGACCTGCTGGCCGTGCCGTCCGGACCGGAAGCGGTGGTCGTCAAGCGCGGCGCCGACGGCGCCCGCGTGCACCTGCGCGACGGGACGGCGATCGACGCGCCCGGCTTCCCGGCCGAGGTCGTCAACGTGCTCGGGGCGGGCGACGCGTTCGCCGCCGGCTTCATCTACGGTCGCTTGAACGGTTGGGACTGGCGCGCTTCCGCCCGCATGGGCAACGCCTGCGGCGCGATCGTCGTCGGCCGGCACGCCTGCGCCAACGACATGGGCACGCTCGCGGAGGTGCAGGCGTTGGTGGAGGCGAACGGGGGGCTCTAGCGTGGTTCGTCAGCGTGCTTCGAGCGCGTCGCGAATCGCTCGTTCGAGCTCAGGAAGATCGTCGGTGATCGTGTGCCAGACGATTTCCGTGTCTACACCGAAATATTCGTGCACGACGATGTTTCGGAAGCCCTGTACGGCGCGCCACGGTACATCGGGTACGGATGCACGGACCCCTTCAGGAAGCGCTCGTGCCGCCTCCCCGAGGACCGTGAGGTTCCGAAGTACGGCGTCGTACGTCTTCGTGTCGCGAGCGAACTCGGTCGGCTCCATTCCTTCGGTGTAGGACCGGATGCGCTCGATGGCTTCGAGCATGTCGCGAAGCCGAATGAACGGATCCCTAGGCGACACGGCGGGCCTCCGCGAGAATCTCGCGTCGCATCGCAGGGTGCAGCGCGCCTTCCGTGACGAGATCGACCGGTGCATCGAGGATCTCTTCGAGATACGCCTTCGTTTCGAGAAACCGGACGAGGCCAACCGGACGATCGAACGAAACGAGAAGATCGACGTCGCTCGTCGGTGTCGCTTCAGCTCGTGCTCGAGAACCGAACAGGTCGAGTCGTCGCACCCCCATGGTCCGAAGGTGGTCTCGGTGCGCATCCAGACGCGCAGCGATCTCGTCGCGAGTGGAGGTGGAGGTGTCCACGCCGCGAGCGTACCGCGCGCGAACGCGGCGCTTCCGTTCCACGGAGCGTCGGGTCCTGGCTCCGCGGCGCTTCTCGGCCTACCCCTCGCCCCACTCCAGCCAACGCAGATCGTCGGTCGACAACGGTGTCTCCGCAGCGCGCTTCAGGGAGCGGAACTCCTCCGCCGAGCGGCAGCCGACGATCGCGTGGGTCCGCATCGGCTGGTGCAGGACGTAGCGGACCGCGACCTCGGTGGCGGTGCCACCGTCCCGCTCGGCGATGCGGCGGGCGCGGTCGCGCCGGGCGACGTTGTCGGGCGTCGCGTAGACCGTCGCGCCCAAGGTGCGCTCGTTCCCGAACACGTCGGCCTCCGTCTCGAGCGCGAACCACCCCATCGCCACCGACGACCAGGCCAGCACCGGCAGGCCGTTCGCCGCGTACCAGGCGCGGTCCTGCTGGGCGTCGGGTCCGTTCAGGGTGACGCAGCCGGGCCACGGCGGCCGGATCGGGACCGCCAGGCTGAAGTGCGGGCTCGAAGCGCGGAATCCGTCGCGGCCCGCCCGTCGCGCGTACGTTTGCGCCGCGCGGATCCGGTCGACCGACCAGTTGCTTCCGCCGTACGCGCCGATCCGGCCTTCGCGCGCCAGCTCGTCCAGGAAGTCGACGATCTCGCCGACGGGAACGTCCGGATCGTCGCGGTGCAGCAGGTACAGGTCGAACCGTTCGGCGCCGGTCCGCTCCAGCGAGGTGTCCAGGTCGGCGCGGACGTCGTCGCGGGTCACGCGGTCGCGAACGTCGTCGGGGTGGCCGCCCTTGCCGACCAGGAACGGCCTTCGCTCCGGCGGCACGGTGCGGTACCAGAGCCCGAACCGTCGCTCCGCTTCGCCGGCGCCGTAGTGCCGGGCGAGGTCGAACGATCGCGCTCCGGCCTCCGTGACGGCGTCCAGGAGCGCGAGCGCGTCCCGTTCCGACAGCGCGTCGAGCATGGCGGTCCCCTGGATCAATCGGCCCAGTCCCGGGAGCGGCGTGGGCACGTACGCGTGCGTCGGTGCGTCGGTCGTCTCGGTCATAGGCCCAGCCTCGTCAGGTAGGCGCGGTTGCGGACCGCGCTCGCGTACGGCGTGCCGTGGGCGGGCAGGACGTCCTGCTCCACGGTGAGCCAGTCGTCGTAGCCGGTATCAGCGAGGACGCCGAGCACCGCGCGGAAGTCGATCGCGCCGCGACCGAGCTCGGGGTACAGCCCGGCACCGACCGCCGCGTCGTAGCCGATCGCGCCGTCGCGCACCCGCCGCGCGACGGCGGGATCGAGGTCCTTGAGGTGCACGTACGGGGCGCGCGGCGCGAACTGGCGCAGCAGCGTCGGCACCTCGCGCGCTTCGGGATCGTCGGGCCCGTGCCCGAACGCGACGTGCGCGGTGTCGAACACGATCCCGACCGCGTCCGGGTCGGTGTCGTCCAGGAAGCGTGCGATCTCGTCCGGCGTTTCGATCCGCGAGGCGGCGTGGGGATGGAACAGGGTCGCCAGACCGGTGCGGTCGCGGACCGCGCGCGCGACGCGCTCCGTCTGAGCGCAGAAGGTGCGGTGCGTGTCGGGGTCCATCGCGTCGCACCGTCGGACCCGGCCCGCCCGTTCGGCGCGGCGTGGATCACGGCCGGGATCGTCGCAGAGGATCAGGTACGGCGCACGCTCCGTGGGCGCCGCGGCGGCCATCCGTTCGGCGGTGGCGAGCAGCTCCGGCAGGGCCGCGGTCACGCCGTCCGGATCGTGCAAGGGGGCGTTGCGGAAGCCGCCCAGGAGCGCCAGGCCACGGCTCGCGAGCGCCTCGCGCAGGTGTTTCGGATCGTCCGGCAGGAAGCCGGGATCGCCGAGCTCGGTCCCGTGATAGCCGGCCGCGACCAGTTCGTCGAGCATCCGTTCCCAGCCGACCGCGACGCCCGCCCCGCCGAGGACGCCCCAAGAGCACGGCGCGTTCGCGACCCGCGGCTCGGGACCGGTCACGAGGCGGGCCCCGTCGCGTGGGCCGAGTCGGACTCGGCGGCCGGGCGTAGGTGTATCGGATTCGACAGCGCGCGGATCCACGGCCGTGCGCGGGCTTCGTCCAGCTGGCGCGCGCCGCGCGCGTCGTTCCCCGCCCAAGCGCGCGCCCGTTCCGCTAGCGCGCCCGGGTCGCGCGCGACCACCTCGGCCCGCACGAAGCCGTGCGCGTCGCCCCAGGTCCAGCGGTCCTCGAACGGGTCGCCACGGACCGGCACGGTGCGCAACACGCCCGCCGGGCCGACCCAACGCAGCGTCTCGCCGTCCGCGCCCTCGACCTGCGCGGCGAGCGGGAGCGGCCCGCCGCCCTCGATCCGGTCCCCCATCCGTACGTCCGCTCGGGCGCCGGCGCCGCCGATCTCGACCCACGGTCCGTCGGGCCCTTCGGCCACGGACGCCCGGCCGGCGGCGATCCCGGCGAGGAGACCGGCGCCGGTCCCGGCCTCGGCGACGACGCGGGTGGCGGGCGAGCCGACGCGGAGCCACGGGGGTTCGGTGTCCG
>SLSQ01000337.1 GCA_007130355.1 Trueperaceae bacterium | reverse complement strand
CTCGGCCCGGACCTCGAGGATGCCGAGTTCGCGGGCGACGGCGTCGGCGACGGCGCGCGCGTCGCCGGTCAACATCAGCGTCCGGACCCCGCGGTCGTGCAGGCCGGCGATCGCTTCGGCGCTCTCGTCGCGTACGGCGTCGGCCACCACGAACAGGGCACGTACGGTGCCGTCGCGCACCAGGTACACCGAGGCGCGACCTTCGTCGGCGGCGGCATCGGCCGCGTCCCGTAGCGCTCGGGACGGTTCGACCTCGAGGTGCGCGAGCAGGGAGGGACCGCCGACCCAGATCGTCTCGCCCTCGACCTCGGCCGTGACGCCCTTGCCGGGCAGCGAGCGGAACCCGCTGGCGGCAGGCCGGTCCAGGTTTCGCTCCTCGGCGCTCGCGACGATCCCGCGGGCGATCGGGTGCTCGGCGTCGGCTTCGGCGGCCGCGGCGAGGCGGAGGGCTTCGTCCTCTTCGGTTCGGTCGTCGGTCGAGCCGTCGGTCGAGCCGTCGGTCACGACGCGCGTCACGCGGTGCGAGCCGAGGGTGAGGGTCCCGGTCTTGTCGAACACGACCGTGTCGACCCGGCGCGCCTCCTCGAGCCCGAGCCGGTCGCGCACCAGCAGCCCCGCGCGCGCCCCGAGGGTGGTCGAAATCGCGACCACCAGCGGGATCGCCAGCCCGAGCGCGTGGGGACAGGCGATCACCAGCACGGTCACCGTCCGGATCACGGCGACGCTCGGCTCGGCGTCGGTCAGGCTCCAGGCGGTGAAGGTGACGGCGGCCGCGACGAGCGCCACGTACGTCAGCACGCGCGCGGCCCGGTCGGCCAGCGCCTGCGCGCGCGAGCGCGACGCTTGCGCCTGCTCGACCAGGCGCATGACGCCGGCCAGGCGGGTGCCGTCGCCGACCGCGGCGACCTCGATCCGCAGCGAGCCGTCCCCGTTGACGGTGCCGGCGGTCACGGCGTCCCCTGCGCCGCGGCGGACCGGACGCGACTCGCCGGTGACGGCCGCTTCGTCGACCGAACTCTCGCCCTCGCGGACGTGTCCGTCGGCGGGGATCCGTTCGCCGGGGCGGACCAGGATGCGGTCGCCTTCGCGCAGTTCGGAGGTCGGAACGCGTTCCTCGCCGTCCTCCGTGATCCGGGTCGCCCGGTCGGGCAGCAGGCGCGCGAGTTCTTTCAGCGCGCCCTGCGCGCCGGAGATCGAACGCATCTCGATCCAGTGCCCGGCCAGCATGATCGTCACCAGCGTGGCGAGTTCCCACCAGAGCGCGGTGGCGTCCAGCAGTCCGAGCTGGACGATCCACGAGAACAGGAAGGCGACGAGCGTCGCCATCGCGATCAGCGTCATCATGCCGGGGAGCCGGTCGCGCAGTTCCTGGACGGCGCCGGAAAGGAAGATGCGGCCGCCGTAGGCGAACACGATCGTGCCGAGGACCGCGGGGATCCAGGCGGAACCGGGGAAGGCGGGCGCGGCGTAGCCGAGCAGGTCCTGGATGTGCTCGGACCAGATCACGACGGGGACGCTCAGGACCAGGGCGACCCAGAACAGGCGGCGGAAGGCGTCGGCGTGGTGGGCGGCGTGGCCGGCGGATTCGTTCATCGGCGTCTCCTCGCGCGTGTCCGTCGTTCCCGTGATCCTACCCCTCCTGGGGTGGGTCATGCACCAGGTGGCGACGCCATCGTGCGCCACCGGTACTTGCCACCGGTACTTGCCACCGGATCGGGCCGTGACGCGGGAGGCGGTACAGCAGGGAGCGCGGCCGAGGCCGCGCTCCCTGCGTGCTTCGATCGGCACGTCCGATCGGCGTGCGCCGATCCGAGGCCGTGCGTGCCCTGGGGTCAGGGCGTGGTGGTGGCTCCGTCGATGGTCGGAGCGGGCGTGAACGTGCTTCCGGAGGTGTCGACCAGGCCGTAGGTGGCGGTGAGGTCGATCGCGCCACCCGCGGCGATGTCGGGATTATCGGTCACCAGCAGGTCGGCGAAGCTCACCATCTCGATGTCGCCGTCGACAGTGATCGAGGGGTTGTCCTGCACCTTGATGTGGTTGGCGCCGGCACCGCCGTCGAGGTCGGGGCGTTCGTCGTCGTTGAGCAGGCGCAAGGGGCCGACCCCGGCGATCGTCGTGCCGGACACGGTGGTGACGTTCCGCTCGGACGCGATCTCGATCGCGTGGTCCGAGATCCAGCCACCGTCGCTCGGGTGGACTTCGCCGAGCGTCACGAGGTCGCTGTCCGCCACGGTGAGGATGCCCGACCCCTGGCCGAGCAGGATCGCGCCGCTCTTGCTCTCGATCGAGACCCGCTCGAGAAGGGTGTCGCCGCCGGTCGTCGCGTGGAACTCGACGTCCTCCCGTGCCGTCAAGGTCGTGTCGCGGAAGGTCACCTGAATCACGCCGCTGCTCCACGGGTCGACGTCGATGTAGCTCCCGGCCGTGAGCGAGCTGTCTTCGACGCGAATCGTGCCGTAGTAGTCGTTGTAGAAGTCGATGTAGGTTCCGGCGTTGACGGTGACGTTCTGCAGCAGCATGTCGCCCGCGTCGCCGACCTCGAACTCGACGTAGGTCGTCGCGGTGATGTCGAGGTCGGAGAGGATCTGGTTCCCCTCTTCCATTTCGAAGTAGACGTAGCCGGACGACGTGAACGTGCTGTCGCGAACCGTGGCCGATCCCGCGTTGTCGATTTCGACGTGGACCCGGTCGCTGGCCGTGAAGGTGCTGGCGTCGATGTCGATGTCGCCTCCGCGGTCCATGTATATGTGGATTCGGTCGGAGTGGGAGGTCCAATCGGCGTCGACGATCGTGAGGAAGCCGCCCTCGTCGATCTCGACCTGAATCGTGCCGTCCGCTTCCATGACGGTTCGCAGCATGTCGATGCGACCGACTTCGGTTTCGAAATCGATGGAACCGTTCACGGCGATGAAGGTGGAGTCCTCGACGGTGATGTCCCCGATGTTGTCGCCCTGGAAGTCCAAATCGTCCACGGCGCGGAAGTGGGAACGGAGAATCGTACGATTGCCACCGTCGTCGTGATCGACGTCGATCGACGAGGTCGAGCTGAACTCGCTGTCGGTGATCCGACTCGTGAAACTGTCGACGTAGTACTCGAGCGTGGATCTGTAGTCGATGCTCGACGGATCGCCGGCCAGCATCAGGCGGCTCCCGTCGACCGTGAGATCGCCGGTGCGTTGGCGGATGTAGAAGCCGTTCTGCGCCCACACGTCGCTGTCGACGAACGTCCACGATCCGATCGCGTCGGTGTCGTTCATGTCGATGCTGTCCAGCCGCACCGTCGCGTCATGGAACACGTACGAGGCGAGCGTGGCCGGCGTGTCCATGGCGCCTGTGGCGGCGCCGAACGTGGAGATCGCCAGGGTGTCGTCGTTCACGGTGGGTTCGGACACGGTCGATCCGGTCAGGACGACCGACGAGAACACGAACGTGCCTTGCGAGGTCGTCTGGGCGGGATCGTCGACGCTCGGCGGCCAGGAGAGGATGCCGATCGCGTCTTCGTTGATGCGGCCGTCGTGGAAGGCGTAGTCGTCTGCGGTGATCGTGAGGTCCACCAGCCCGGCGACGTTCTGGTCGTAGACCAGGAAGTCGACCTCGTCCAGGTTCGTGATCGAGGTCGCACCTTCGGGAGCGCCGAACACGACGCGGTTGTCGACGACCAGAGAAGCTCCCGTACCGTCGATGGCGACGTCGTCCAAGAGGATGGCGCTACCCTCCTTGGCGGCGTCGAGGGCGTCCTGAAGCTCGCTGAGGGTCGTCACCGCAGTCGCGTCGGTACCGGCGAAGAACAGGCGTTCCTCGCCGTCGAGCGTGGCCGTGCGGCTCCCGTCGTCCACCTCGATGTCGGCGTAGCCGACGACGCCTTCGGGCACGACGACGTCGAGTTCGGTGACGGCGAAGTGGGCGTCCAGGGTCAGGACGGTCACGACGTCCGCTTCGACGCCGTCGAAGGTGATCGTGGGCATCGAGATGAACTCGGGGAAGGTGAGGGTCACCACGTCGCCCGGCTCCGCGAACGCCTCCGATACCGACAGCTCGAACGGCCCGGGTCCAGGTTCGACCGTCACGACGATCGAGTCGGACTTGCTGGCGTCCTCGGTGCTGGTGGCGGTGATGGTGGCGTCGCCGAGGTCCTCCGCGGTGACGGTCCCGTCCGCGTCGACGGTGGCGACCGCCTCGTCGCTGCTGGACCAGCTGACGCTGTCGTCGATGGTGCCGGCGGTGACGACCGTTACGGTGAGCGTCGTATCGGTTCCGATCTCGAGGGTGGTGTCACTCTGGTCGATCGTCACGCTGACCACCTCGGGCGACGTCACGACGGTGACGGTGATGCTGTCGCTCTTGGTGTCGTCGGCGGTGCTGGTGGCGGTGATGGTGGTTTCGCCCGCGGCTTCGGCGGTCACGAGGCCGTCTTCGTTCACCGTCGCGACCGCGTCGTCGCTGCTGGACCAGGTCACGCCGTCGTCCGCACTTCCGGTCGTCGCGACGTCGGCCGTCAGTTCGACCGTCTCGCCGACGATGAGCGATTGATTCCCTTCGTTGATCGTGACGCCGTCCACGGCAGCCGTGCTCGGACTGCCGCAGGCGATCAGCCCCACGACCAAGAAGAGGCCTAGCACGTTGAGCATCGTTCGCATAGATTCTCCGTTCTCGATCCCGCTCAGGATCCAGGTCAGTCCCGCACTCGTCGCACGGGGCCGGGTTGGTGCATGTCGACGTCGGTGGGTACCGTCAGAATCCGGAAGGCGGACCGAGTGCGTTGCGCACGGGAACGATTCTCCTTTCCTCCGAGCGCAGTCCGGTCCGGAT
>SLSQ01000234.1 GCA_007130355.1 Trueperaceae bacterium | reverse complement strand
CGCCGTGAGCGTACGCGCCCGCCTCTGCGCGGCCCTCCTCGCCGCGGGCCGACCGGTCCGCGTTTCCGACCTCGCCCGTGTGCTGGACCTGAGCGAGAACGGTGTGCCGGACGCGACCCGCGACCTGCAGGACGCGCTCGACGCCTCCGATCTCGGGCTGCGGGTCGAGGCGGTCGCCGGCGGCTACCGGTTGGTCGTCCACCCGCACGTGGTGCCCGAACTGCACGCCTTCCTGGCGCCCCCGCCCCTGCCCGACCTGTCGAACGCCGCGACCGAGACGCTGGCGCTCGTCGCGTACCACCAGCCGATCACGCGCGGCGAGCTCGAGACCGCCCGCGGGGCGTCGTGCACCTCGACGCTCGACACGCTCCAGGAGCGGGAGCTGGTCAAGGTGGTCGGGCGTCGGGACGTGATCGGACGGCCGCTGCTGTACGGCACCACCGACCGCTTCTTGATCGAGTTCGGCCTGGCGTCCCTCGACGACCTGCCCGAGCTCGAGGAGGGCCCCGCCGAGTTCCTGCGCGGTTGAGCCGTACGGGCGGCGTCGCCTCGCCCCGCGGCGGCTCAGCCGGCGGCGCCCTGACCGGCGGCGCCCTGGCCGGTGGCGCCCTGGCCGGTGGCGCGTCGCGCGAGCGTCTCGATCGCGGCGCGGTAACCGTCCGGCCCCAGGCCCGCGATCGTGCCGACGCACACCGCCGCCAGCAGGCTTCGGTGCCGGAACGATTCGCGGGCGTGCACGTTCGTGACGTGGACCTCGACGGTGGGAAGGTCGGTCGCGGCGACGGCGTCGCGCAGGGCGACCGAGGTGTGCGTGAACCCGCCGGCGTTCAGCACCACCGCCGCCGTGCCGTCCGTCCGCGCCTCGTGCAGCGCGTCGATCAGGGCGCCCTCGTGGTTCGACTGGCGGCAGCGCACCTCGGCCCCCACCGCCCGGCCCCAGGCGACGCACCGTTCGTCGAGCTCGGCCGCCGTGGTCCGGCCGTACCGCTCCGGTTCGCGCACGCCCAGCAGGTTCAGGTTCGGACCGTTCAGGACCAGGATCTTCGTCACGTGTCGCCTCCGTTCGTGCCACGGGCGCGGCGTACCTCCGCGACCGTGGCGCGGAACCGCGCCCAGGCGTCGCGCTCGACGTCGGGCGGCACGTCGTCCGCCAGGTACGGGGCGCACGGGCCGTCCATCAGCACCCAGCGCCGCGTTCCGCCGCGCGCCTTCTTGTCGCGCGCCAGGTACGGTTCGAGCTGCTCCCAGGCCGGTTCGGGGGGGTACGGGACCGGACGGGCGGTCAGGAAGGCGCGGACCGGAGCGGACCAGTCGCGGTACGGCCGGCCGCACCGTTCGGCGACGGCGCGCGAAAGGATCGCCGCGTACAGCAGGCCCCAGGCGACGGCGGCGCCGTGGGCGAGCCGGTGGCCCGACGCCGCTTCGAGCGCATGCGCCAAGGTGTGCCCCAGGTTCAGGTGCGCCCGTTCGCCCGCCTCCCGCTCGTCGCCGGCGACGACGCCTGCCTTGACCGAGGCCGACGCCGCCACCCAGCGGATCAGGTCGTCCTCGGGCGCGTCCGCCGCGATCCGGCCGGAAGCGATCGCGTCCGAAAGCTCGGGATCGGCCAGCAGCCCGTGCTTGAGCACCTCGGCGCAGCCCTCGACGATCTGCGCAGCGGGCAGCGTGGCGAGGGTACGGACGTCCATCAGCACCGCCGCAGGGCGCCAGAAGGCGCCGACCAGGTTCTTCCCCTCCGGCAGGTTCACGCCGGTCTTGCCGCCGATCGCGGCGTCCGCCATCGCCAGCAGCGTGGTCGGGGCGTGCACCAGCGGGACGCCCCGCATCCAGGTGGCGGCCACGAAGCCGGCCAGATCGCAGACGACGCCGCCGCCGAGCGCGAGCACGGCGTCGTCCCGCCCGAACCGGTCGCTCGCGAGACGCCGGAGCAGGGCGCCGTAGGTGGCGAGGTCCTTCGACGGCTCGCCGGGCGCGACGGGGATCAGGACCGCGTCGCGCCCGGCCGAGGCGAACGCGTCGAGCACGACCGGACCGTGCAGGTTCGCGACGGTCGTGTCGGCGATCACGGCGGTGCGGCGCCCGGGGGAGGCGGCGGCCGCCTCGGCGAGCACGCCGCTGCCGATGCGGACGTCGTAGCCGGGTCCCGTCGCGACGTGGACGGTGCGCACGTCGGTCATCCGCGCCGTCCCGGCACGATCGTTCCCACCAGATCGGCGAGGCTGCCGCGCTCGCCGCGGCGGGCGGCCAGCTCCGGGTTCGCGCGGGCCCAGGCGACGAGGCCCTGGACGATGTCCTCGACCACGTCCTCCGCTTCGCGGTCGTCGCCGCTCACGGGGAACGAGGCGGCGTCGCGGTACGCCGGACCGCGCTCCGCGAGCAGGGTGCGGATCCGCTCGGTCGGGTCGCCCACCTCGAGCAACGGGCGTTTGTGCCGTCGGGTGCGCTTGTAGATCGTCTCGGGACTCGCCTCGAGCAGGACCACCGGACCGCGGCTCTTGAGCAGGCGCCGGTTCTCCTCGCGGACCACGGTGCCGCCGCCCGTCGAGACGACCACCTGGTCGAGCCGCAGGCAGCGACGCACGACCTCGGTCTCGAAGTCGCGCAGGACCGGTTCGCCGTACAGTTCGAGGATCTCGGGGATCTTGAGGCAGGTGACGCGCTCGACCACGCGGTCGGTGTCGACGAAGCTCAGCGCCAGGCGCCGCGACAACTCCCAGCCGATCCGGCTCTTGCCGGTCCCCATGAACCCGACCAGCGCGACCCAGGTGACGGGGCGCTCCTCCGGCAGGTGGCGCTTGGCCGCGGCGGAGGCCATCTCACCACTCCGCGACGTAGGCGCGATGCCGCTCCAAGCGCTCGGTGATCTCACGCACGGTGTCGCCCCCGAACTTGTCGCAGACCGAGTCGGCCAGCACCAGCGCCGTCATCGCCAGCAGCACGATCGAGGCGGCCGGCACGGCGGTGGTGTCGCTCCGCTCGCGGGCGGCGTCGGCCGGCTCGCCGCTGGCGACGTCGACGGTCGGGAGCGGCTTCATCAGGGTGGCGATCGGCTTCATGGCGGCGCGGACCACGAGCTCCTCGCCGGTGGTGACGCCCCCTTCGAGGCCACCGGAGCGGTTCGTACGGCGGTGCCAACCCCGCGCGTCGTCCTTGTAGATCGCGTCGTGAACGTCGCTTCCGGGGACGGTCGCGCCACGCCAGCCGTCCCCGATCTCGACGCCCTTCATCGCCTGGATGCTCATCGCGGCCTGCGCCAGTCTCCCGTCGAGCTTCCGGTCCCACTGCACGTGCGACCCGAGCCCGATCGGCACGCCCCGGAACCGGGCCTCGATCACTCCGCCGAGCGTGTCGCCGTCCCGCTTCGCGGCGTCGATCCGGTCGACGATCTCGTCTTCGGCCTCCTGGTCGAAGGTGCGGAGCGGGCTCTCGTCCAGCGCGCCGAGGTTCTCCCAGTCCATGCCGCCGTCGCACGGCACGCCGGCCAGGCTCACGACGCGGGCGCATCCCTCCACCCCGGCGGCGCCGAGCAGGCGCAGGGCGACGGCGCCGGCGGCGACGCGGGCGGCGGTCTCGCGGGCGCTGGCGCGCTCGAGCACGTCGCGCAGGTCCTTGTGGCCGTACTTGACGCCTCCGGCGAGGTCGGCGTGTCCCGGGCGCGCCTCGGTGAGGGCCCGTCCGCGCGGTTCGTTCCCCGGCTCGGGGCTCATGACGTCGGTCCAGTTGCTCCAGTCCCGGTTCTCGATCCGCAGGGAGATCGGTGCGCCGGTGGTGCGTCCTGCCCGGACGCCGGCGAGGACTTCGGCGGCGTCCTTCTCGATCGCTTGGCGCCGCCCGCGACCGTAGCCGCCCTGGCGGCGCCGGAGCCACGGATCGACGTCGCGGGAGGCGACCAGATCGAGACCGGCCGGCACCCCGTCGAGGATCACGGTGAGCGCCGGGCCGTGCGATTCGCCTGCGGTGAGGAACCGGATCATGAACGGAAGCGTACCACGGGGTTCGCGGCCCTCCGGACCCCGGCCGAGCACGGCGTCGGGGACCGGCCGAGCGTCCCGTGGCGCAACGTGCGACGAGACGCTCGGCCGGGTGGGGCGAGGCGGCGGGCGCCGGGTCGCGCCCCCGGCTCCCGACGAAGGTGCGCCCGACCGGGACGGTCGGGCGCACGGAACCTCGCGGTGGCGGGGGAGGCTCAGTCGAGCACGTCGGCGGTCACCACGAGCAGGAGCTCGGTGCGTTCGTCCTCGATCTCGGTCTGGCTGAACAGGTTGCCGATGATCGGAATCGCGCTGAGGACCGGAATGCCGCGCTGCGTCTGCGTGAAGGCGTTCTGCAACAGGCCGCCCAGCAGGACCGTCTGACCCGGCTGGAGGGTGACGGTCGAGACCACTTCGCGGTCGGAGATATTCACGAGCTGAGGGGTCGCCTCGACCAGGTCGGAGACGGTGGCCCGGACGTCCATGACGATGCGGCCGTCGCTGGCCACGCGGGGCGTGACGTCGATCTGTACGCCGTACGTGATCGTCTCCGGGTCCTCCCGGTTCGGGAGCACGACGGTCAGCTCGCCGCCCGAGCGCATGGTGGCGTTGCCGTTGTTCAGCACCGTCAGGGTCGAATCGTCGACCCGGCGGGAGAGGCCCTGGCTCTCGAGCGTGTCGAGCACGGCGCCGATGTTCAGGCCGCTGACGGCGTTCTGGGCGTCGAACACGAAGCGCAGGCCCCCGCCGAGCAGGTTCGTCGCGAAGTTCCCGGCGGCGGCGGTGAGGTCGATGCCGAGGTTGTTCGCGGTGCGGCGGTTGATCTCCTGGATGCGCACCTGCACGTTG
>SLSQ01000008.1 GCA_007130355.1 Trueperaceae bacterium | reverse complement strand
TGGCGGAGGGTGAGGGATTCGAACCCCCGGTGGGGGCGGGCCCCACAACGGTTTTCAAGACCGCCGCTTTCGACCGCTCAGCCAACCCTCCGGTCAGCGAAGGGGAGTATACCGGCGCGTACGAGGGGTGTCAACGAGGGGGCTTCGGGCCCTTCCGCCCCTCGAGCGACCACCCTTCGAACGCCCGATCGAGCGCCCATTCGGTCTGCGCCCACAGCCCGCGCAGCGCCGCCAGCTCGCGCGGCGTGAGGTCGGCGCGGTCGAGGAACCCGCGGTAGAGCCGGAGCGTGGCGGCCTGGCGTTGCGGGTCGGTGTACCCGATCCGGCGCCAGAGGTCGGCGAGTTGCGCGTACATCCGTTCCATCTGGCCACGGTCGGCGCGTTCGGCCGGGACGGCGGGCCGCGCCTCCGCCCTCCGGAGCCCGAACCAACGGAAGGCGAGCAGGTTCACCGCCTGCGCCAGGTTGATCGACGCGTAGTCGGCGGTAGGGATCCGCACGACCGCCTGGCAGCAGTCGAGCTCCTCGTTCGCGAGGCCGTGGTCCTCCGGTCCGAACGCCATCGCCCCGTCGTCCGGCAGGCGCGCGAGCGCGTCGTCGAGCGGCAGGTCGGGGACCGCCTCGCTGGCGCGGGCTCGGGCGGAGGTGCCGACCGCCCAACGCACGCCGTCCAGCGCTGCGGGCAGCGAGGGAACGATCCGCGCCCCGTCCAGCACGTCGGAGGCGTGCGACGCGAGGGCGTAGGCGCGCCGGTCGATCCGGCAGCGGGGCGCCACCACGATCAGCCGATCCAGCCCGAAGTTCTTCATGGCGCGCGCGGCGGCGCCGACGTTCTCGGCCATCTTTGGGCGCACCAGGATCACGGCGGGCGCGCCGGTACCGTCCCCTCCCGAGGGGGCACGCGACGCGCCCCCGACCGGATCGGTCGGGGGCGCGGGCTCGGCGCCGTCGTCGCGCGCGGCGGACGTCGCGCGGCGGGCGTCGGGTTCGTGCGACCTCAGGCCTGCGCCCCGTCCCGGAGGGTGCGGATGCGGCTGGCCAGACGGCTCTTCTTGCGGGCTGCGGTGTTCTTGTGGAGCACGGTGCCCTTGGCGGCCTTGTCGACCAGGCCCTGGACGACCTTCTGGAACTTGGCGGCGGACTCGAAGTCGCCGGCCTCGGCGGCGGCGACCGCCTTCTTGGTGAAGGTGCGGATCTTCGACTTGGCGGCGCGGTTGCGGTCGCGGCGGACCAGCGACTGCCGGTGGCGCTTCATGGTGGAGGGCGTGCGTTCCATGGTTCTCCTCAGTGCTCCTCGTGGCGGGTTCCCGGTCGGGTCCGTGATCCTCGTGATGGGCCGCGCGGGAGGTCCTCGCCGCGGGCGTTCCGTCGGACGGCGTCCCGCGAGGGCGCACGCGATGCGCCGCGCGGGCGTTAGCCCCAGGACTCTAGCACGGCGCCGGGCCCACGGCAACGGCCCGCGAACCGTCCTGGGCCGGTGGTACGCTTCGCGCTCCGTGTCCCAGCGTTCCTCGAGCCCCTCCACCGGCGCAACGGTGCTTCGCGGCACCCGCCGCCGGCCCGTCACCGCGGCGCTGGTGGCGGCGATGTTCATGGCGGCGATCGAGGGCACGATCGTGGCGACCGCGATGCCGAGCATCGTCGGGTCGCTCGGCGGGTTCGCGCTCTACGGTTGGGTGTTCGCGGGGTACCTGCTGATGCAGGCGGTCGCGACGCCGCTGTTCGGGCGGGCGGCGGACCTGGTCGGACGCAAGCCGGTGTTCGTGGCGGGCGTCGCGATCTTCCTGGCCGGTTCGGTCGCCTGCGGCTTCGCGCCGTCGATGCCGTGGCTGATCGCCTTCCGGCTGGTGCAAGGGTTCGGCGCCGGCGCGGTACAGCCGGTAGTGAGCACGCTCGCCGGCGACCTCTATGCCTTCCGCGAGCGCGCCCGGATCCAGGGCCTGCTGTCGAGCGTGTGGGGCCTCTCCGCCGTGGTCGGGCCGCTCGCGGGCGGCCTGATCGTGACCTGGACCGACTGGGCCTGGATCTTCTGGGCGAACGTGCCGCTCGGCCTGGTCGCGATCGCGCTGGTGGTCGCGTTCCTGAAGGAGGAGGTGCGTCGCGACGTCCGCTCGATCGACCTGCCCGGCGTCGCACTGTTCCTGGCGGGCGCCTCGGCCCTGCTGCTGGCCGCGACTCGGTTCTCCGAACAGCCGGCGGCGTGGACGGCGGGCCTGGTCGCGTTCGCGGTCGTGACGCTGACGGCGTTCGTGCGGCACGAACTGCGGGCCGACGACGCGATGATGCCGATGGACCTGTGGCGCGACCGGCTGATCGCGACGGCGCACGGGGCGGCGTTCGCGGCGGGGATGGTGATGATCGTGGTGATCAGCTACCTGCCGACCTACGCCCAGGGGGTGCTGGGCACGAGCGCGCTGGTCGCCGGCTTCACCCTCACCACCATGTCGATCGGCTGGCCGATCGCGGCGACGGCGTCGGGGCTGCTGATGGTGCGCTTCGGCGTACGCCGGATCGTGCAGGCGGGCGGCGCGACGCTGCTGACCGGCGCGGCTCTGTTCCTGCTGCTCGACCGGGTGCGCGACGCCTGGTTCGCGGCCGGCGCCTCCCTGGTGGTGGGCCTCGGCATGGGCCTGGTGGTCACGACCAGCCTGGTCGCGGTCCAGACGCGGGTCGCCTGGTCGAGGCGCGGCGCGGCGACCGCGGCGAACGCGCTGATGCGGATCCTGGGCAACGCGATCGGCGCCGCCCTGGCGGGCGGCATCGTGAACTCGGCGCTGCGGGCGCGTCTCGGACGCGAGGAGGGTCCGGTCGACCTGGACGCCGTGACCCGCCTGCTCGAGGCGGGCGGCGACGTCGCTACGGCGGCACTGAGCGCCGCGGCGACCGAGGGACTGGCGACCGGCCTGCACCGCGCGTTCGCCGCGATGGTCGTCTGCGCCGTGGCGGCGCTGACGTTCGCGGCGGCGATGCCCGACCTCCGGGACGAGGACCTGGCCCGTGACGCGGCCCGCGACTGACGCGCGGTGCGGTCCGGCCGGGTCCCCGCCGCTCGGAGGACGACCTAGCGGCGGACGGCCCTGAGGATCACGAGCAGGACCACCGCCCCGACGACGGCGACCAGAAGGCTGTAGACGTCGAAGCCGGTCACGCCCCGGCCGCCGAGCAGCCCGAACAGCCAGCCGCCCACGAAGGCGCCGACGATGCCGACCAGGATGTTCGTGAGCAGGCCCTGTCCGGAGCCCTTGGTGAGCAGTCCGGCGAGCCATCCGGCCACTCCGCCGAGCACGATCCACGCGATGATGTTCATTCTCGTGCCTCCCGTTCCGCGAAGCGGCGTTCGAACGCCGACGTCCGCTGGAGCCATCATGCGCCACACGTTCGTGCAGCTAGGCGACGAGACGCACAGCCGAACCTGCGAGGATGGTCGCGTGAAACACCGTGAACCTACCCGACGTCGGCTTCGTGCCGTGCACGTCTTCGCGTGTCTCCTGGCGCTCGCCGTCGCCTGGGCGGCGGACGGACCGTCGACCGAAGGGGCCCCGGCCGTCCGGTCCGTCGCCAGCTCCGACGACGGCGCCCACCTGCAAGCGACCGACGACGCGGGCGCCACGCGTACCCTGCTCTCCCTCTCCGACTGGCGTGCCTGGGCCGAACCGCGCTGGGACCGCCTCTTCGCCGAACCGGTCGAGCTGGCCGGGCGCACGCTCGGTCCGGACGACGTCTCCTGGCTCGGCCCGGCGCAGGTGGCGCCCGACGGACGCACCGTCGTGTTCGTGGCGAGCGCCTACGCCGTCCTGACGAACGTGTCGTTCGTCGGCACGGTCGACGCCGTCGACGGCACGATCCGGATGGTGGCGGACCCGAAGATCGGCTGGGTCGAGGACCCGGTCCTGTCGTCGGACGGTCGCTTCGTCGCGTACGGACTGGGCACGGCACGGTCCGGGGGCGAGGGGGTGGCGGTCGACGACCTGCACGCCTACCGCGAGCGCGTGCGGCTCGACGGCGAGGCGCTCCTCGCGGCGCGCGCCGTCGACCTCGGCGAGGCGGAGCCGGCCCCGGCGGCTCCGGACGCCGACCGTCCGTTCCTGCCGCAGATCCACGACGTGCGCTGGGACGGGCTCGAGCGGCTCCGGTTCCGCAGCGACGACCCGGCCGTCCCGGAGCGGTCGGTCGACGGTCCGACCGCTCCGGGGATCGCCTGGTCGCTCGACCTCGCCGGCCTGCGCGACGGCCCGTGGGACCGGATCGGCGGCGCGCGCCTCGCTCCGCCGCCCCTCCCGCGGTCGGAACCGGAGCCGGCGCCGTGAGCGCCGAAGCGGGCGGGGAGCGTACGGCGCCGCGGCGCACCGACCTGGCGCTGGCCCGGTTCGGGACGGTCCTGACCTGGCTTCCGATCGTGTTCGCGGTGGCGATCTCGGTGGCCGGCTCGGTCGCGACCGGCGTGGTCCGCTTCGACGTGCTGGCGCCGGCCGAGTTGTTCCCGATCTTCGTGGCGGGGGGCGCGCTGATCGTGGCGGCCGCCTTCCGCAGCGGCCGGCGCCGCGTCGCGGCCGCTACGTCGGTGGCGGCCGGCTGGGCGTTCCTGATCGGTTCGCAGGCGGTGGCGGTCATGACCGGTCTGGCCGACGGCTCGCGCGATCCGACCGGTTGGCCGTGGCTGGTGGCGGCCGGCGCGGTGGTGGCGTACGGGCTCGCGGTGATCGTGGCGGGCGTCGTCGGCTGGGCGCTGGCGCGGGATCTCGCGGCGGAGGCGCGGGACGCCTGACCGCCCCTCCGGAGACGCCGGCGACGCGCCCGCGCGCCGGTCGCGGCTACCCTCGGGAG
>SLSQ01000049.1 GCA_007130355.1 Trueperaceae bacterium | reverse complement strand
GCCCGCCCCTCGGTACCGTTAGACGCTGATCAGGTTCGTGCTTCCCCGCATCCCGAACGGAACGCCGGCGGTGATGACGTAGCGTCCGCCGGGCGCCACCAGGCCGGTCTCGCCGATCGCGCGGACGGAGAAGTCGACCATGTCGTCGGTCGAGGCGATGTCGTCGCTGAGGTGCGGCACCACGCCCCAAACGACCGCCAACTGCCGGAAGGCCCGTTCGCTGGGCGTGATCGCGAGGGTGAGGGCGTGCGGCCGGTTGCGGGCCACGCGTTGGGCCGTGGTCCCGCTGCTCGAGAACGTGACGATCAGGTCGGCCGAGAGGCTGTACGCCATCTGCACCGCACCGAACGACACCGCGTCGGCGGTGGTCTCGTCGGGCGCCGGGACATGCTCGCGCATCCCGGTCTGGTACTCCTCGTCCCCTTCGACCGTGCGGGCGATCCGGTCCATCATCTCGACCGCCTCGACCGGGTAGGAGCCGACCGCCGTCTCCCCCGACAGCATGATCGCGTCGGTTCCGTCGTAGACGGCGTTCGCGACGTCGGACGCTTCGGCGCGGGTGGGGGTGGGCGCCTGGATCATCGACTCGAGCATCTGCGTGGCGGTGACGACCGGCTTGCCGGCCTCCATGCAGGCGTGGATCAACCGCTTCTGGATCTGCGGGACGCGTTCCGGCGCCATCTCGACCCCGAGGTCGCCACGCGCCACCATCACCCCGTCGACCTCCCGCAGGATCTCGGAGAAGCGGTCGACGGCGCCCGGCTTCTCGATCTTCGCCATCAGCTTCGCCTTCGAGCCGGCGCGCGCCATGTAATGCCGCGCCAGCAGGAGGTCGTCGCGGCTGCGGACGAAGCTCATCGCCAGCCAGTCGACGTCCAGCTCGGCGCCGAGCTGCATGTCGCGCACGTCCTTCTCGGTCAGGGCGGGGATCGAGAGGTCGGCGCCCGGGATGTTGATCCCCTTGTGGTCGCTCAGGGTGCCACCGAGGGTCACGCGCGTACGGATCGCGCCGCCGTCGACCCCGGTCACCTCGAGCGCCAGCCGACCGTCGTCGAGCAGCAGCCGGTCCCCTTCGTGCACGTCGCGACAGAGGCCGCTGTACGTCACGCCGACCCGTTCCTCGTTCCCGGGCGAATCGTCGTCGCAGGTCAGCGCGAAGACGGCGCCCTCCTCGAGTCGGACCGAACCGTCCGCGAACCGTCCGGTACGGATCTTCGGTCCCTGAAGGTCCTGCAGGATTCCGATCGAGCGGCCGGCCTCCGCGGCGAGGCGGCGGATCTTGCCGACGTTCTCCTCGTGCACCGACGCGTCCCCGTGCGAGAAGTTGAGCCGGAACACGTCGACGCCGGCTTCGACCAGCCGTCGGATCGTCGGCTCGTCGCTGCTGGCCGGACCGAGCGTGGCGACGATCTTGGTGCGTCGTTCGCGCGTCACCGGGGGAAGGCGCGGCGGCCCAGGTAGCGGGCGGAGGCGCCGAGTTCGGCTTCGATGGCGAGCAGGCGGTTGTACTTGGCGATCCGGTCGCTGCGGGAGGCCGAACCGGTCTTGATCTGCCCGGCGTTCACGGCGACCGCCAAGTCGGCGATGAAGGCGTCCTCGGTCTCGCCGGATCGGTGGCTGATCATCGCGCCGTAGCCGTTGCGAAGGGCCAGGTCGACCGCGTCGAGCGATTCGGAGAGGGTCCCGATCTGGTTCACCTTGACCAGGATCGCGTTGCCGACGTCGGTGTCGATCCCGCGCGCCAGCCGTTCGGTGTTCGTGACGAAGAGGTCGTCGCCGACCAACTGCACCCGGTCACCGAGCGCGGCGGTCATCCTCGTCCAGCCGTCCCAGTCGTCCTCGGCCAGGCCGTCCTCGATGCTGACGATCGGGTAGCGCGCGATCCAGTCCGACCAGAACCCGATCATCTCGTCGGCGTCCATACGCGTGTTCTCGGAGGCGAGCGTGTAGACGCCGTCCTGGTGGAACTCGGTCGAGGCGGGGTCGAGGGCCAGCGCGATCTGGTCGCCGGGCGCGTAGCCCGCCTTCTCGATCGCTTCGAGGATCGTCTCGATCGCCTCCTCGTTGCTCTTCAGGTTCGGGGCGAACCCGCCCTCGTCGCCGACGTTCGTGTCGTAGCCACGGGCGGCGAGCACCTTGCGGAGCTGGTGGAACGTCTCGACGCCGGCGCGGAGCGCCTCGCCGAAGCGGTCGAACCCGACCGGCGCGAGCATGAACTCCTGCATGTCGACGGCGTTGTCGGCGTGCTCGCCGCCGTTGACGACGTTCATCATCGGTACGGGCAGGGTGCGGGCGCCCGGACCGCCGAGGTGCCGGTAGAGCGGTTGTTCGAGGGTCTCGGCCACGGCGCGGGCGGCGGCGAGCGACACGGCGAGGATCGCGTTGGCGCCGAGCTCCGCTTTGTTCGGGGTGCCGTCGAGATCGATCATCGCGCGGTCGAGGGCGAGCTGGTCCGCGGCGTCGAGGCCGAGCACGGCGGGCGCGATCCGTTCGTTCACGTTCCGGACCGCGGTGCGGACCCCCTTGCCGGCGTACCGGTCGCCACCGTCCCGGAGTTCGACCGCCTCGTGCTGACCGGTCGATGCGCCCGAGGGCACGGCGGCGGAGGCGACCGCTCCGCTGACGAGGCGCACGGTGGCGCCGACGGTCGGGTTTCCGCGCGAGTCCAGGAGTTCGAGGGCTCGCACCTCTTCGATGTGCGTCATGGGTTCCTCCGTACGGGTTTGGACCGCACGCCGTCGTCCGGGCCGGACGAGGGTGCGCGGGCGCGGGCGCCGCGGCGGCGCCCGCTCGGGCGGCGCCATGGATCCGGGGCCATCCTACCGGCCCACGGTCGCTCGCCGCGTCCGCCCGCGGCGGAGGTGCGTGCGGGCCGTCCAGGACCGGTTCAGCCGGTTCGGAGCGGCACGACCATCGCCAGGTAGGCGGGCATCTCCGGGTCGTCGAGCAGGCTCGGCGTGGTCGGTCCCGAGAAGCGCATGCGCAGCGCTCCGGAAAGAGGCTGCAGCGCATCGGTCAGGTACTTGGCGTTGTAGGCGAGCGCCATCTCGGCGTCGCTTCCCTCCTGCTGGACCTCGACCGCCTCCTGCGAGCGGCCGTAGGCGCCCTCGGCGGTGATCTGGAGCACCCCGTCCTTGACGAACAGGTCGACGCGGTTGTTCGCGGTCTTGTCCGCCATCACCGCGACGCGTTGCGCGACGTCGCGAAGCGCGTCGGCGTCGAGCGTGATCGTGATCGGAAAGTTCGACGGGATCACGCGTCGGTAGTCGGGGAACGACCCGTCCATGAGCGAGACGTTGACGCGCACGTCGTCGGTCCGGAGCGACAGGCGGCCGTCGCCGACCGCGATCTCGACCTCCCCGTCGTCGAGGAGGCGGACGATCTCGTCGGCGCTCTTGGCCGGGACGATCCACGATCCGTCGAGCCCGGACGCTTCGTCCAGGTCGAAGTAGGCGAGGCGGAACCCGTCGGTGGCGACGGCGCGGGTTCCCTGATCGGATGCTTCGATCTTGACCCCGCGGAAGATCGCCTGGTACTCGGCGACCGCCGCGGCGTAGCGGACGCTTCCGAGCGCACGGGCGAGCCCGCGCGCGCTGAGCCTTCCTTCGAAGGCGTCCGGGAACTCCGGCGCCTGCGCCGCGTCGGGATCGACCAGCTGGAGCCGCGTCGCGTAGCTGCCGGACGAGATGCTCAGTTCGTTCGCTCCGTCCTCGACGGCCAGGTCGACGACGTCGCCGGGGAGCGCACGGACGACCTGCGCGAACACCTGGGCCGGAAGGGCGAGCGCCCCGTCGCCCCGGACGTCGGCGGCGACGGTGGTTTCGACGTCGAGGTCGAGGTTCGTGCCGGCGAACCGCAGAGCGTCGCCGAGCAGGTCGATACGCACGAGGTTCAGTCCCGGGTTGCTGCTGCGCGCGGGGACGATGCGTTCGACGTGGCTCAGAGCGGCGGCGAGCGAGGAGGTGGGCAACTGGACCTTCATGACGTCTCCTGACGATCGAATCTCTTCGCGAGCATACCGCATGCATCCGCTCGGTCCCGGACGTGACCGGACGCGTCCGGTGCACGGTTCCAGGGGTTCCACGCTCGAGGGTTCGGTCGGCTTCCGATCGAGGGGAGGTTCGGACGTCGAGACGGGGGCGGGGAATTCCTCGTCGTGATCCGAAGGGGAACAGAAGTCGTAGGGCCTGTGGAACGTGTGGAAAAGGGTGCCGGTCGGCGTGCCCGACGGCCGGACGGGTGTGGAGGCGCGTGGGGAGAAGGCGGGGAGTCCATGTGGAGAACTCCGCTCGTTCTCCCCAGCTTTCCCCAGGCGCGGGAGCGGAGCGGTTGTCCATAGGCCGGTCCACACCTTTTCGACAGGTCGTGCACAGGGTTCTCCCCAGGCCTCGGGAAGGTTGGAGAAAGGCTGTCCAGGACGGTTCTCGCCCCGAGCGAGGCGGCTGCGTGGCGTCATGGGATGCGACGTGCCGGCGTGCGCCGCGGGCAGCGGTGCGCAGCGAGCGGCGCGACGGCGCGCCCGTCGGGCCCGGTGTGGAGAACGGGGCCGGAACTGTGGATAACGATGCGACCGGATCCGTCGCAGCTTGCAGTGGCGGCGGGGGCGCCGTGCGTCAGCGGAGCTGGTCGCGGATGTCGGCGACGGCCTTCGAGAGGGCGGGCTCGTCCTCGATGCGGGACCGGATCTTCTGCACGGCGTACATCACCGTCGAGTGGTCGCGCCCGCCGAAGAACTGACCGATCTCGGGGAACGAGTGCGTCGTGAGGTCGCGGATCAGGTGCATGGCGACCATGCGGGGCACGACGAGCTCCTGGCGTCTCCCCTTCGAGAGGACCTCGTCCGGCTCGGCGCCGAACT
>SLSQ01000077.1 GCA_007130355.1 Trueperaceae bacterium | reverse complement strand
TCGGCCCACGCCCGCTGCCGCGCCCTCGCTTCGTGCACCGCGTCGTGGGCGAGCCCCAGGAACGTCCCGGCCCAGCGCCGCCACGCCCGGTCCGGATCGGGCGCCCCGGGCGCCGTCCCGTGCGCCAGCTGCAGGAGCTCCTCGGTCCAGGTGCGCGGCCGTGCGTGCAGGACGGCCGCGAGTCCGATCCAACCGGCCGCCCCGCCGACGTCGCGGCGCAGGCAGAGGTCGGTCGCGAGCAGGGCGCAGCGGACGTTCGCACGGCGGAACGGGTGCAGGAGCAGCAGGCGGCCGAAGACCACGGCGGCGACGATCCCGGGCGGGAGGCGGTCGTCCGCGGCCCAGGAGGCCAGGGCCCGCAGGTGGGCGCGCAGTCGGTCGGGGCCCTCGATCAGCCGCCGGTGCCGGTCCCCGAACGGCGGCTGGCGCCGGCCGAGGCGCGTGTTGGGCAGGCGCAGCCGGGTCTTCGGCCCGCACGCGACCCGCACGTACGGTTCGAACCGCTCCGGATCGAGGTCGCGACCGAGGTCGGGCGGGTTCCAGCGGTCGATCGGTTCCATCGGCCGGTTCAGGTGCACCGACAGGACCCGGTCGAGGGACGGCCGCTGGATCGGCCCCGCGTACACGTCGGCGAAGGCGCGGATCTCGTCGTCGAACCGGGGGCCGTAGGTCGGGTTCGGCGCGGGGACCACCTGAGCCCTCAGCGTGGCGTCGAGGTCGAGCGCGACGCCGTCCAGCTCGGTGGCGCGCACCGCGTCGATGGTCGCGTACGTCGCCCGGAAGTCGCCGGTCGATGCCCACTGGAAGCCGTTTCGGACGGCGATGCCGGCGTCGACCGCCATGTCGGCGCGGACCCTCCGCGCGGCTTCGATCAGGTCCGGGTGGAGCACGTCGGGGGCGAACGTTCGGGGGTGCGGGGGCGGTTCCGGGTCGCGGGTCATGCCGCGATCGTGCGGCGTGGCGCGACGGGGCGTCCGGGGTCTCGGGGCGCGGACCGAACCCGGGTCGTCCTGGGCCGCTGACGCCCCGGAACGCTGCCGAAGGCCGGATCCTTCGGGTCGAACGTCGGTGTTCGATCTTCGACGTTCGCCCATCGACGCCTTAGGCCGTCGGAGGGCCGAACATGGCAATACTCGGGTGCATACGACGAGGACCCACGTTGAGCACGGCGCCATGCTGCATATGCGGCCAAGTTGCAGGTGCTGACGGCCTAAGGCGTCGATGCGTGCATCGGGGAGAGGACCGGCGCGTCGCCTCGGGGGTGCGGCAGAGGCCGCAGGCGGGGAGCGACGTGACGGACGTGGATCGCGACGGCGCGACCGGGGCGTAGCCTGCGAGCGATGATCGTGCGCCCCGTCCGCCCGCTGGCCCCGCCGCCCCCGACCGAGGGGCCTCGCCTCCTGCGCTTCGCCCTGGCCGCGACGGCGGTCGGAACGGCGGTCGGCGGCGCCATCGCCGTCGCGCCGGTGGCCGCGGGCGCCGGACTGGCAGGACTGCTCGGCGCCGTCGCCCTGCTGCGCTCGCCGCTCCGCGCGGAGCTGGTCGTCGCCGCCTTCTGGCTGACCTTCTGCCTCTACGAGACGATCTGGGCCAGCGTCACCGTGCCCGGCCTGTTCTACCCGTTCTACGCGGCCTTCTTCGCGACCGTGGCGTTCCGCCTGGCGCGCGGCGGGCTCCGGCTCCGCGGGGACGTGGTCGTGCCGTACGCGGTGTTCCTGGTGGCGGTGCTGGCGTCGTTCGTGGGGTTCGCCGATCCCGTCGCCTTCGAGGTGCTCCAGCGGGTGCTGGCCTACGCCTTCGGGGTGCTGGTGCTGGTCCAGGTCGGATCGAAGGAGGGCGTGCACGTGTTGCTGGCGGCCGCGTTGACCGCGGCTCTGAGCGTAGCGACCTGGGTGGTCGTGAGCGCGATCGCGGACGGCTTCAGCTACCGGGGCGGCGTGGAGGTCGACCAGAACGTCGTGGCGTTCTTCGTCGGCGTGGGGCTGGTGACGGCGCTCGCCCTGCTCGTGACGCGGTCCTGGATCGCCGCGCCCGCGGGCGGCGCCCTGCTCCTGCTGCTGACGTCGGCGGTGCTGATCTACGCGCTGCTGCTGCTGGCGTCGCGCGGCATGACCCTGGCGGTCGCGGCCGCCGCCCTGCTGATCGTGGCGCGGAGCGTGACGCGGGACCGGCGTGCCTGGAGGATCGTCGCCGGCTTCGTGCTCGCCGGGTCGCTGATGCTGGCGCTTCCGGGCGGGGCGAGCCTGTTCGACCGGTTCGAAGGGGAGAACGTCGAGTCCGGCGGAAGCCGCCTGCCGATCTGGGTCGCGACGGTCGACGCGCAGGTGCAGAGCGACCTGCGCCGCCTGCTGCTCGGCCACGGCTTCGACGCCTCCAAGTCGCTGGTGCTCGAGACGTTCCCGACCCTGACGTCCACCCACAACGCCTTTCTCCAGGTCGGGTACGAGTTCGGCCTGATCGGACTGGCCGCGTTCGTGACGCTGCACCTCGTCCTCCTGGTGCGCGGTTGGCGGCTCGGAGGTGCGCCGGGGGCCGTGATGCTGGGCCTGACGGCGTTCCTGATCGGCGCGAACATGACGACGAACGCGTCGAACGGGTTCCTCTACTGGACGGTGCTGGGCCTGGTGCTGGCGATCGACGTGTGGTGGCCCGAACCGGCGTCGCCGCGGATCGGATCGGCGCGCGCGTGAAGCCGCTGCGCATCATGCTCGTGACCACGTCGCTCGAGATGGGCGGCGCCGAGGCGCAGGTGCTGCTCCTGGCGGCCGGGTTCCGGCGGGCCGGGCACGAAGTGGCCGTGGTGAGCATGTGCGACCCGGAGCCGGGGCATCCGGACGCGGACACGGTCCTCGGCCTCGGCATGCCGCAGGGCGTGCCCGACCCGCGCGGCGCCCTGCGTCTCGCACGGCTCGTCCGCAGGTGGCGGCCGGACGTGGTGCACAGCCACATGGTGCACGCGAACCTGCTGGCCCGGATCACGCGCCTGCTGGCGCCGATGCCGGTCCTGATCTCGACCGCGCACAGCCTGAACGAAGGAGCCCGCTGGCGCGAGGTCGCCTACCGGCTGACCGACCGGCTCGCGTCGCTGACGACGAACGTGGCGCAGGTGGCGGTCGACCGCTACGTCCAGGTGGGCGCCGTCCCGCGCGCACGGGTGCGCGCCGTGCCGAACGGCTTGGACCTGACGCCGTTCGACGCCTCCCCCGCCGAGCGGGCGGCCGCCCGGGACCGGCTCGGCGTGGACGGGCGGTTCCAATGGCTGGCGGTCGGGCGGCTGGTGCCCGAGAAGGACTACGCCACCCTGCTCGCGGCGGTCGCCGCGCTGCGGGAGGACGACCTCCGCACCTTCCAGGTCGCGATCATCGGCGACGGTCCGGAGCGGGCGGCGCTGGACCGGACCCGCGACGCGCTCGGCGTCGCCGACCGCGTGCGCTTCCTCGGCGCGCGCCACGACGTCGCCGCCTGGATGGCGGCGTCCGACGCGTTCCTGCTCAGTTCGGTGATGGAGGGACTGCCGATGGTGCTGCTCGAGGCCGCCGCGTCTCGCCTCCCGACGGTGACGACCGACGTGGGGGGCGCCTCCGAGATCGTGCTGCACGAGCGCACCGGCCTGCTCGTGCCGCCCGCGACGCCCGACCGGCTGGCGGACGCGATGCGCACGGTGATGCGCCTGCCGGACGCGGACCGGCTCGCCTGGGGCGACGCCGCACGCGACCACGTCGCGGGCGCCTTCGACCTGCCGGTGATCATCGACCGTTGGTTGGGGACCTACCGTGAGCTGCTCGCCGGGACGGAACGGAACGCGGCATGACCCGCCTGCTGATCGCCGCCACCGTTCCGAGCACCCTCACCGCCTTCCTGACGCCGTACGCGGAGCACTACCGCGCGCGCGGCTGGCGCGTCGACGCCGCCGCCCACGGCGCGAGCGGAGACCCGCGGGTGGCGGAGGCGTTCGACCGGGCGCACGACCTGCCGTGGACGCGCCGGCCGCACGATCCCGTCAACCTGACCGGCGCCGTCCGGGCCGTGCGGCGCCTGGTCGCGCGGGAACGGTACGACCTCGTCCACGTCCACGATCCGGTGGCCGCCTTCGTGACCCGGTTCTCCCTCCGCCAGATGCGCCGCCGTGCGGGAGGGCCGCGCGTCGTCTACACGGCGCACGGGTTCCACTTCTTCGCCGGCAACGCGCCGCACCGCAACCTCGTCTACCGCACCCTCGAACGGGTCGCCGCGCCGTGGACCGACCACCTCGTCGTCATCAACCGCGAGGACCTGGCCGCCGCCGCCCGCCTGCCGCTGGCGGGCGGGGCGACGTACATGCCCGGAATCGGGGTCGACACCGCCCGCTACGACCCGGAGCGGGTGAGCGACGACGACGTCCGCCGCGTCCGCGACGAGCTGGGCCTCGCGCCGGGCCGACCGTTGCTGCTGATGGTGGCGGAACTGAACCCGGGCAAGCGGCATCGCGACGCGATCGAGGCGCTGGCCCGGGCGACGCGCCGCGACGTGGTGCTGGCCTTCGCCGGCGAGGGCCCGCTCGCTACGGAACTGGAGGAGCTGGCCGCCCGCCTGGGCGTCGCCGACCGGGTGCTCCGACTGGGCTACCGACGCGACGTTCCGGCGCTGCTGCGCGCCTCCTTCGCGGCGGTCCTCCCCTCCGAGCGCGAGGGGCTGCCCCGCTGCCTGATGGAGGCGTCGTGCCTGGAGCGGCCGGTGATCGCCACCCGCATCCGCGGCGTGACGGAACTCGTCGAGGACGGCGCGACCGGAGTCCTGGTCGACGTCGGCGACGTGGACGCGCTGGCGGCGGCGATCGACCGCCTGGCGGGCGATCCGGAGCGGGCTGCAGCGATGGGGCGGCG
>SLSQ01000309.1 GCA_007130355.1 Trueperaceae bacterium | reverse complement strand
TTCACGAAGTCGCCGAACTGCGCCTCCCAGGCGGTGAGGCCCTCCGGCATGTCGAGGCTGTAGCCGTACTCGAACCCGAGCACGCCCGCCTCGCTGAGCGGGCTGTTGTGGATCTCGACCGTCCCCTGATCGGGCAGCAGATCGCGCAGCACGTGGTGCGCGTCGCCGGTCTTCGGATCGTGCAGCACGGCGTGGCGGTGGGAGAAGGTGCCCCGTTCGCTGTCCTGGCCGGTCAGGCGCACGCGGACCCCTTCGCTGGCGAGGCTGGCCATCGCGAGCGCTTCGCCCGCCGCCCAGTCGAGGTCCCGTTCGCCGTCGGCCATCTTCAGGCGCAGCTTCAAGCCGCGCAGGATCTTCGGGTTCGCCGTGAAGCCGTCGGGCGTCTCGGTGGTGGCGCGCAGCAGCCGGGCCGCCTCCGCGTCGGAGATGCTCGTGTCGACGTCGTCGACCGAGGCGTCCGATCCGCCACGGTACGGCGACCACACCCCCTCGCCGTGCGAGTAGGCGAGCTTGAAGTCGTCGCGCCGCGCCGCGGACAACTCCGTTTCGAGGTGCTCGCGCCGTTCCTCGGCGATGGCGTCGGCCTCTTCGCGCGTGACGCCGCCGAGCTGCAGCAGCCGTTCGAGGTAGCTCTCGCGCACCGACGGGCGGGCGCGGATCACGTCGTACATGCGGGGCTGCGTGAACGCCGGCTCGTCCCCTTCGTTGTGGCCGTGCCGCCGGTAGCAGTACATGTCGACCACGACGTCGCGACGGAAGCGGCTGCGGAAGTCGAGCGCCAGTTCGATCACCTGAGCGACCGCTTCGGGGTCCTCGCCGTTCACGTGGAAGATCGGCGCCTGCAGCATCTTGGCGACGTCGCTGGCGTAGGTGGTGCTGCGGCTCTGCAGCGGCCCGGTCGTGAAGCCGAGCTGGTTGTTCACGATCACGTGCAGCGCGCCGCCCACCTGGTACCCGGGAAGTTCGGAGAGGTTCAGGCTCTCCTGCACGATCCCTTCGCCGATGAACGCCGCGTCGCCGTGGATCAGGATCGGCATGGCGCGCACGCGCGCCACGTCGTTCAGCCGGTCCTGCTTGGCGCGGATGCGGCCGAGGACGACGGGGTTCACGTACTCGAGGTGGCTCGGGTTGAAGGCGAGGCTGAGGTGCACCCGCTCCCCCGCCTGCGTCACCCGGTCGTTCGAGTAGCCGAGGTGGTACTTCACGTCGCCGCGCCCGCGGTGCATCTCCGGGTCGACGTCGTCGAACTCGCGGAAGATCGTACGGGGGCTCTTGCCGAGAACGTTGGCCAGCACGTTGAGACGTCCGCGGTGCGCCATGCCGAGCACGACCTGTTCGACGCCCTGCCCTCCCGCCTTCTCGATCGCCATGTCCAGGAGCGGGATCAGGCTCTCGCCGCCTTCGAGGCTGAAGCTCTTGGCGCCGACGTACTTCTTCTGAATGAACTCCTCGAAGATCACGGCGTCGGTCAGCTTGGTGAGGATCCGCAGTTGGGTCGGACGCGAGAGGCGCCGGTGGTTGCGTTCCGTCTCCATCCGTTCCTGCAGCCAGACCCGGACGCCCAGGTCGTCGATGTGCATGAACTGTGCGCCGATCGTGCGGGTGTACGTCTCGCGCAGGGCAACGATCAGTTCGCCGAGCGTACCGGCGCCGGTGAGGCTGCCGGAGAGGACCGGGGCGTCCATGTCGTCCGGACCGAACCCGTAGTAGCCGGGGTCGAGCTCGGGCACGTGGATCGGGTCCCGGCCGAGCGGATTGAGGTCCGCGACGCGGTGGCCGCGGACCCGGTAGTTGCGGATCAGCTTGTCGGCGCGGTGCTGCACGTCCTCGACCCCGTGCGCCGCGGCCGCCGGAGCGGCGGTGGGCCGGCCGCGGAACAGGCTCCGGGGCCGGAAGGAGGGGCCGAGATCGTCGCGGCCGGCGAGGCCGTTGACCGGAACGTTCCGGAAGTAGGCCCGCCAGTCCTCGGAAACGGCGTTCGGGTCGCGGAGAAAGCGTAGGTACATCTCCTCCGCGAAGGCCAGACTGCTGCCGTTCAGGGGAGGCTCTGGGCTGTCGGTCTGTCGCATGCGCATCGCCTGCCTCGGTGGGGCGCTCGGTACGCCCGAAAAGGGGTCTCGACGCCCCTCGATTCCGGGACGTTTGTACCACGTTCCCACGGGCGGTTTCGGTGGCCGGACCACCGGTCGGATCGGCGTCGGATCGGACCCGATTCGAGCGTACGGTACGGTGCGCGCCATGAGCGACCTGCTGACGACCGGCGAGCTGCTGATCGACTTCGTGCCGGACCGGTCGGGCGTGTCGCTGGCGGAGGCCGAACGGTTCCTCAAGGCGGCGGGCGGCGCGCCCGCGAACGTGGCGGTCGGGGCCCGGCGGCTGGGGACCGACGCCGCGTTCGCCGGCCGGGTCGGCGACGATCCGTTCGGCCGCTGGCTCGGGACCGTGCTGCACGACGCGGGGGTCGACGTGACGCAACTTTGCTTCGACGACGCCGCCCGGACCGCTCTGGCGTTCGTGTCCCTGACGGCCTCGGGCGAACGGGACTTCGCCTTCTTCCGCCACCCGTCCGCCGACATGCGGCACCGTCCGAGCGACCTGGACCTGGACGCCGTCGCCCGGGCGAAGGTGGTGCACCACGGCAGCATCAGTCGGATCCAGGAGCCGTCCCGCAGCGCCACCGAAGCGGCGGTGACGACGGCGCGGGCGGCGGGAGCGACGGTCAGCTACGACCCGAACCTGCGCCTGCCCCTCTGGCCGGACGCACGCGCGGCACGGCAGGGGATCCTGGACGCCTGGCCGCAGGCGCACCTGATCAAGGTCTCGGACGAGGAGCTCGCCTTCCTGACCGGCGCCGACGACGATGCCGCGGCCCGTTCCCTCTGGCACGACGAGCTGCGGCTCCTGGCGGTGACCTGCGGCGCGGCGGGCGTGCGGTGGTACACGCCGGACGCCGACGGCTCCGTGGCCGCATTCGACGTTCCGGTCGCCGACACCACCGGCGCCGGGGACGCCTTCGTGGCCGGCCTGCTCCACGCCTGGATCGAGGAGCCGGGCCTCGAGCGGGACCCGGAGCGGCTGCGGCGGGCGTTGCGACGGGCCAACGCGGTGGCGGCGCTCACGACGACCCGCCCCGGCGCGATCCCGGCGCTGCCGACCGCCGCGGACGTGGACCGGTTCCTGGCGGAACGCACGGACGGTCGCGACTGACCACGGCGCACGAACGAACGATGGTGCACGAAAAAACCGAGCCGCTCGGCTCGGGGGTCGGGGTCGCTCGTTCGCGGTGTTGAAGAGAATCATAGCCCGATATGCGGGATTCGTCAACCCCTTGCAGCGAACCCGGCTCGGAACCGGCCGAAACGGTCGATCGCGGCCCGCTCGCGACCGATTCCGTGGTGCGATCGATGCGTCGGCGCCTCCGAAGGCGTGGCATCATGCGCCCCATGACCGACGCCGCGGACCTGCCGCTCCCCGACCTGAACGACGTGCGCTCCGCCGCGGACCGGATCGGGTCGGCCGTCCGCCGTACGCCGCTGCTGCCCCTCCCCGCCGACGGGCCGGGGGCGCTCGGGCCCGACCTGTGGTGCAAGCCCGAGTCGCTGCAACGGACCGGTTCGTTCAAGGTGCGCGGCGCGATGAACGTGCTGGCGTCGCTGCCGGCCGAGGTACGCGCCCGCGGGGTGGTGACGCACTCGAGCGGGAACCACGGCCAGGCGGTCGCCTGCGCCGCGGCGCGGTTCGGAGTCCCGGCCACGATCGCGATCCCGGAGGGCGCCCCGCGCGTGAAGCTCGAACGGACGCGCGCCTGGGGCGCCACCGTGGTGCGCTGCCCGAACACGGCCGCGGGGCGCGAGGCGGCGGCGCGCGCGGCGGCCGAGCCGACCGGGGCCACGATCGTGCCGCCGTACGACCATCCGGGCATCGTGGCCGGGCAGGGCACGGTCGGGCTCGAGATCGCGTCCGACCTGCCGGAGGTGGCGAACGTGCTCGTACCGATCGGCGGGGGCGGCCTCGCGTCGGGCGTCGCGGTCGCCCTCGCGGCGCTGGCGCCGAACGCCCGCCTGATCGGGGTCGAGCCGGCCCTCGCCGCCGACGTCCACGCCTCGCTCGCGGCGGGCGAGCGTCGCGCTTGGCCGGCCGAACGCACCACCCGCACGGTCGCCGACGGGGTGCGCACCCAGTCGGTGGGCGCGCTCCCGTGGCGCATCCTCCGCGAGCGGCTGCACGCCGTGGTGCGCGTCGAGGAGGAGGAGATCCTGGACGCCGCCGGCTGGTACCCGTCGTACGGCCGCCTGGTGGTCGAGCCGACCGGGGCGCTCACGCTCGCCGCCTGGCGCAAGATCGTCGGGGGCACGACGGACGACGCGCGCCTCGCGGACGGACCGACGGTCCTCGTCGCGAGCGGCGCGAACGTCGACCCGGAGGCGTTGAGCGCGTTCCTGACGCGTCCGAACCTGGGGTAGCATGACCGCGATGCACCCCCTCGCCCTGCTCGTGCTCGTGGCCTTCGGCCTGGTGATCGTGCTGATCCTGGCCGTGTGGTTGACGTTGCTCGCGTTCCGGACGCCCCCCGAACCGGAACCGGAACCGGAGGCGTCGCGCCGTACGCCGCGGCCGGACGTCAGCAACGACGCCGTGCGCGGCGCGAAGGCGCCCCGCAAGCACGCGCCGGTGGACGTCATCGCCGCGCCGTCCGAGCACGCCCGTAGCGAACCGGCCCGCCCCGAACGCTCGGGCCGCGCCCCCACCCCGCCGCCCCGATCGGGCGACGGCCGCGACCGGCCGGATTCCTGGCGCACCCGCAGCGGCGGGACTCCGTCCGCACCGTCGTGGCGGGCGCGGACCCGCGAACGGGCGACCGAACCGCCCCCTCCCCCGGACGCG
>SLSQ01000238.1 GCA_007130355.1 Trueperaceae bacterium | reverse complement strand
GGGATCGCCAGCAACATCAAGAACGCCCGCCGCGTCCTCGAGAACACGCAGAACGTCCGGGACGAGATCTGGGACGCGCTCGAAGAGGTCATCCAGGACCGCGTGGTGCTCCTGAACCGCGCCCCGACCCTGCACCGCCTCGGCATCCAGGCGTTCGAACCGGTGCTCGTCGAGGGCCAGGCGATCCAGTTGCACCCGCTCGTCTGCGAGGCGTTCAACGCCGACTTCGACGGCGACCAGATGGCGATCCACGTGCCGCTCTCGGTCTACGCCCAGTCGGAAGCGCGGCTGCAGATGCTGGCGAGCCACAACCTGCTGTCGCCGGCGCACGGCGCCCCGAACGTGCAGGCGGCCCGGGACATCATCCTCGGTCTGTTCGTGCTCACGCAGGTGCACACCGGTCGCGTCGGCATCGGCAACGTCTACGACGACGTCGAGGCCGCCTTCGCCGCGCACGACGCGGGCGAGGTGGACCTGAACGCTGCGATCGAGGTGGCGGGACGCGCCACCAGCGTCGGTCGGCTCCGGTACCGGTTCTCGAACGAGGACGAAGCGCTCCTCGCCGTCGAGGAAGGCCGGATCGACATGCAGGACGTGGTGACGGTACGCATCGGCGGCGAAGTGGTCGAGACCAGTCCCGGCCGAATGTTCTTCGCCCGCATGGTGCGCGAGACGGTGGGCTACGACGGTGCGGAGATCCCGCGCGAACTGATCCGTTACGACGTCGCCTACGAGAAGAAGGCGCTGATGGACCTGGTGATCGAGAGCTTCAAGCGGCTCGGCGTCGAAAAGACGGCCCGGTTGCTCGACGGCCTCAAGCGCTACGGCTTCGAGCTGTCCACCACCTCGGGGATCACGATCGGCATCGACGACGTGGCGATCCCGCCGCAGAAGAAGGAGCTCCTGAGCGAAGCGGAGGCGAAGCTCGGCAAGATCGGCAAGGCGTTCGAGCGTGGCTTCGTCACCGAGCAGGAGCGCCGTCAGCAGGTCGTGCGCCTCTGGTCCGAGACCACCGAACGGGTCAAGGACGCGGTGTTCGAGAACTTCTCGCAGAACATGCCGTTCAACCCGCTCTTCGTCATGGCCCAGTCCGGGGCCCGAGGCAACCCGCAGCAGATCCGGCAGTTGGCCGGCATGCGCGGCCTGATGGCGAAGCCGTCGGGCGAGACGATCGAGCTGCCGATCCGCGCGAACTTCCGCGAGGGCCTCGACGTGCTCGAGTACTTCAACTCGACGCACGGGGCGCGCAAGGGCGGCGCCGACACGGCGCTCCGGACCGCCGACTCCGGCTACCTCACCCGCAAGCTGGTCGACGTGGCGCACGAGCTGGTCGTCCGCGAGGACGACTGCGGCACCGCCGGTGCGCTCGACGTGCCCTTCTACGGCACCGACGGCCGCCTCCGGCCGAGGTCGCACCTGGAGATGGCGCTCTACGGTCGGCGCGTGGCGTTCGGCCTCGAGATCGGCGACCGCTCCTGGGAGCCCGGGGCGATGCTGCTCCGCGAGGACGTCGCGGCGCTCTACGCGGCGCTGCAGCAGCACCCCGAGGTGCGCGAGACGCAGATCCGCAGCCCGCTCACCTGCCAGACGCGTGCCGGCGTCTGCCGCGCCTGCTACGGACTCGACATGTCGACGATGCGTCCGGTCGGCCTCGGCGAGGCGGTCGGCGTGATCGCGGCCGAGTCGATCGGCGAACCGGGCACGCAGCTCACCATGCGGACGTTCCACACCGGCGGCGTCGCCACCGGCGGCGACATCACGCAGGGCCTGCCGCGCGTCATCGAGCTGGTCGAGGCGCGCAAGCCGAAGGCGCGCGCCGTCATCTCCGAGCTCGACGGCATCGTCACGATCGACGACGAGGACGACAGGGTCAAGGTGACCGTCGCCTCCGAGGACGGCGAGTTCGCCAAGACGTACAAGGTGGATCGCGGCGTGCGCCTGATCGTGCGCGACGGCGATGCGGTCGAAGCGGGCCAGCCGCTGACGCGCGGGGCGATCAACCCGCACGACCTGCTCGAGTCGCGCGGTCCCGACGCCGTGCAGACCTACCTCGTGGACGAGGTCCAGCGCGTCTACCGGAGCCAGGGCGTGAGCGTCCACGACAAGCACATCGAAGTGATCGTCAAGCAGATGCTGAAGTACGTCGAGATCCTCGAGTCGGGCGACGGTCCGTTCCTCGAGGGCCAGACGGTCGAGCGCTTCGACGTCGAGGAGGTCAACGCCCGCCTCCAGGAGGAGGGCAAGGAGCCGGCCGGCTGGAAGCCGGTCCTGCTCGGCATCACCAAGGCCAGCCTCTCGACCAAGAGCTGGCTCTCGGCCGCCTCGTTCCAGCACACCACCCACGTCCTCACCGAGGCGGCGGTGAGCGGCAAGGCCGACGACCTGGTCGGCCTCAAGGAGAACGTCATCCTGGGCCGCCTGATCCCGGCCGGGACCGGACTCGACGCGATCCGCCACACGCGCGTGGCCGACCGCCCCACGCTCGAAGCGTACGAAGCGGAACGCGCCGCCGCCGCGCCCGCGCGGGCGCAGGAGCGCGCCGCCGAGGACGAGTCCCGACCGGAAGCCTGAGCGGGAGCGGCCGTCGCACCGGAGCCCATCCCGCTCCGGTGCGCGCCGCACCGCCGGCCGGCACTGGCCGCCCGTGGCACGTCCGGCCCGCCCGACCTTCGGGCGGGCCGTTCTCGGTACCCTGACGGCATGGTGGGCAACGGTGCAGGCGGGCGCGTCGCCGCCTACGATCCGGGCCGCAACGTCGGCTTCGCCCTCGTCGACGCCGAGGGACGTGCGGAGCGCCTCGCGCTCGCGACGCTCGATTCGCTCGACGAGGTGGCGCCGCCCGCGGACGCGGTGGTGGTGGTCGGGTCCGGCACGGGGCGCAAGGAGCTGCTGCGGGCGCTGCGGGATCGTGGGCTCGATCCGGTCGCGGTCGACGAGCGTGGCACCAGCCTGGAGGCACAGGCGCTCTGGAGGGCGCACGCCTCGGGCCGGGGTCGCGAGCGCTGGGTTCCGACGGGACTCCGCACCCCGCGTGCCCCCATCGATCAGTACGCCGCCTGGGCGATCGCGCTTCGGCACCTCGGCCTGCCGCTCGAGGTGGGCCGGCGCTGGGCCCGGTCGTGGCGCGATCGGGGCCGGACGGGTCGCGACCGGGGGCGGGACTAGGAGCGGGGACGGAGCGTACGCTCCGTCCCCGCTCGCTCCCTGTCCGACCGGTGGCACCGGTGCGGCCGGGTCAGTTCAGGACTTCGTCCTCGCTGACGTCCATCATGGCGCGGGCCTCGTCGGTCCCGATGTGGAGGACGGCGCTGATCTCGCCGGCCAGGAGCCGCAGCGCACGCCGATACGCCTGCCGGTCGAGGTCGGGGAGCCCCCGCTCGAGGTCCCAGCGGCGCAGTTCGCTGGCCAGCGTCGCGATCTGGTAGGGGTCGCCGCTGGTGAGGATGTCGGTGACGCGTCGGTGGCGGGCCGCCCACTGCTTGGGAAGGTTGATCCGTCCGTTCGAGAGTCGCTCGAGGACGGACTGGACCTCCTCCTCGGTGAGCGCGGCCCGAAGCCCGGCCTGCTGAGGGGAGTCGACGGGCACGTAGGCCCGCGAGGTACCGTTCGGAAAGTCGACCTGGTAGTACTGCAGGTCGGTGCCCGCTACGGTCTTGGTGGTCGTGCCGGCCACGATGCCGACGCCGTACGGCGGCAGGACCACCTGATCACCGTTCTTGAACGACTTGCCGGACTTTTCCACGCACGCTCCTTTACGGGCGGACTCGGGCCGCGGCCGGAGCCGCGGATCGCGTCCGCTTCGGGCGGATTCGGTTCGGTCGGGACCGGACGTCGCGCGCTCCGTAGCGTTCGGTTCTGGGCCGTGCGGTCGAGCGCGCGTCGACGTTCACGCCCCCTATCGTACCAGATCGTCGCGTTCTGGACCTTGGTTCGTGGACGGGGCGACGGGGGGAGGGTCGCGGCGTCGGTGGTGGATCACCAGCGCCACGCCGAGCAGCATCACCGGCGCCCCGGCCAGGACCCAGGCTCCGGGCACCTCGGCGAACGCCCACCAGGCGAGCAGCCCCGCACCGAGCGGCTCGAGCAGGGTCACCGTGGCGACGAGGGTGGGATCGACGTGGCGGTTCGCCCAGTTCAGGCCCCCGTGCCCCACCACCTGCGGCGCGACCGCGATCAGGACCAGCCAGAGCCAGGTCGCCGCGGGCCAGGCGAGGTAGGTCGAGCCGAGCAGGGCGGGGAGCGGAACGAGCACGAGCGCGGCCGTGCCGTAGGCGATCAGCGCGTACCCGGAGGTCGAGAGGCCGGCGGCTTGCGCCCGCCGTCCGAGCAGGAAGTACCCGGCGACGGTGAGGGCGCCGATCAACGCCAGTCCGTTCCCGAGCAACGGCGCCGTGCCGCCCGTGCCGACGTCGCCGAAGCCGACCGCGATCCCGCCGGCGACCGCCAGCGAGAGCCCGAGGAGCGCCCCGCGCGTCGGCGGGGCCCCGCCGACCCACCGGAAGGCCGCGACCCAGATCGGCGTGGTGGCGACGATGGCGACGCTGGCGGCGATGGTGGTGTACGAGAGGGAGGTCAGCCAGGTGGCGAAGTGCACCGCGAGCAGCACGCCGGCGGCGACGGCGGGCGCCGCGCCGGCGGCGGTGGGGCGCGTGGTCCGCAGGCCGCGCAGGCCGGCCGGTGCGATCAGGGCCGTGGCGAACACCATCCGCCAGAACGCGACCACGCCGCCGGGAGCTTCGGCCAGGCGCGCGAAGATGGCGCCGAACGAGATCGCGGTGATCGCTGCGAGAAGGGCCGCCGTGACGTGCACGGCGGACGGCGGGGGACCGGCGAGGCGTCGCACGACGCGCATGGTACCGGCCCGGACCTCCTCGGCGGGGCTGGC
>SLSQ01000002.1 GCA_007130355.1 Trueperaceae bacterium | reverse complement strand
TCGGGGGAGCGTGGGAGATCGTGATGGTGTCCGACCACGACCCCGGCGACCGTCACGTCGCCTTCGGCACCTACCTGGAGATCACGCCGCCCGAGCGAATCGTGCAGGAGCACCAGTGGCGACGGCCGGACGGAGGAGCCTCGCCCCGGACGGTGGTGACGGTCGAGTTCCAGGACGAGGGAGACCACACCCGGCTCACCCTCACCCAGACCGGCTTCGACTCGGCCGCCTCCCGCGACGGACACGAAGGAGGATGGGCCAGCACGCTGGACCGCCTGGCCACCCTGGCGGAGGCCGAGTCGTGAGCGAGGTCCGGTAGCTCGTCTAGGCGCCTCGATCGCCGGGGCGTCGTGTGAGAAGCCAGAGCCGATCGGCCTGCACGAATCCCAGGCGCAGGGCCAGGTTCGACGAGGCTCGGTTGCTCTCGACGGCCCCCCACACGGCGGACTTCCCCTTCGCCTTCATGGCGCGCATGAGATTGAGCACGGCTGCCGACGCGTACCCCCGGCGGCGATGGCTCTCGACCGTGTCGATCGATACGTCCCACAGCGACTCGGTCTCGGCCGCCACGTACGCGAAGGCCACGGGCGACGTGCCGTCGAACGCCGCGACGATGGGGACCCCCGCAGCCGCGGCGTCCGCGAGGTGCGCCGACAGGTCCGCGGGCAGGTGGTCGAGCCCGACGATCTCGCTCCGGCCGAGCGGGCGGCACGCGTGGGGCGGCGCAGCCGGCAGCCGTTCCGGAGCCGAGTAGAGGGTCGCGGGCTCGACGTGGTGGTCCGGAAGCAGCGACCGCACGCGGTCCACGTTGTCGTCGTACGCGAGCAGTTCCGCAGCGCGTCCCGCTTCGCCCGCGAGGGCGACGGGATCCGGATCGCCGACCACGGAACCGAGCGCACCGTCGCCGCCCCAGACGACGAAGCCGGTACGCGTCGGGTTCTCGAGCACCTCCGACGCCTCCTTCGACAACAGGTCGCGCGTCTCGACCCAGCGTGGCCGGTCGGGCAGCATCTCGAGCCAGCGCCGCTTCACCTCGCGCACCGTCCGCACCTCCTCGTGCTGCCGCCCGAATGTGACGGACTCGAGAGACTCGGGGGATGGGCACCGTCGACGAGCGGCGGTGTTCTTCAAGTACCTTCGCTCGGTCCGACCGGCGGTGGGTGCAGGGACTCTACCCATCGAAGGCGGTCGTGGGCACGTCGACCGCCACGCCCGTCGTATCGTGCGGTCGGCCCGTACCGAGCGACCCGGCCGTGAGGAGGCAGGCATGACCGCGTTCCTGGTCGGCACCGCGATCCTCTCGGCCTATCATCTCGCGGCCGTGTTCGCGCTTCCGCTCGCGATCGCCGCCCTCGCACGGCCCCCGCTCGAGGTCGTGCGCAAGGCGCAGCACGTCGCCTACGCCCTGTCGATATTTCTGTTGCTCGGCCTCTTCGAGCACTGGTACCTCGCGGTCTGCGGCGCGTTCGCGCTCCCGCTGGTGGCGTACCCCCTGCTGGCGCTCTGGGAGCGGCACCCCTCCTACCGGCGGCTGCTGACCGATCGCAGCGCCGACGGCGGCGAGCTCCGTCGCCAGATGCTCTACGTGCAGGCGTCGTTCGCGATCCTGATCGTCGTGTTCTGGGGCGGCCTCGGACCCGACTGGCGCCCGCTGGTCGCCGCGGCCGCGATGGTCTGGGGGTTCGGCGACGCGGCCGCCGCGCTGGTCGGCAAGGTCGCGGGGCGGCACCGCGTCCTCCACCGTGCCGTCGAAGGCGCCAAGACGTTCGAGGGGACCGCCGCGATGATCGTGGCGGGCGGGGCGGCCGCCTTCGCCACGCTCGTGCTGTACGGCGGAGCGTCCTGGTGGCTCGGGCTGGGGGCCGCGGCGGTGGTGGCGCTCGTGGCCGGCGCCGTCGAGCTGTTCTCGCGCCGCGGGATCGACACGCTCACGGTCCCGCTCGCCTCCGCCGCGGCCCTGGCGCCGTGGTGGTCGCTCGCCACGGCGACGGGCGGCTAGCCGGTGCCGTCACGGATCGACGACGGCATGGCGAGCCGCGAGCGGACGCTCTTGATCGCGCTGTTGCTGAGCCTGTGGGCGCCGCTCGCCACCGGGGCGGCCGTGCTGATGAGCCGATCCACGACCCAGGTCGCCGACTTCGTGCGCCGCAGCGCGGAGCTGGTGGCGGTGGCCCTCACCTGGGCCGTCGTCCGTCGGCTGCGGAGGCGCGGCGACCTCGACGTGGCGCGACGTGCCCGTTTGGAACGGGTCGCCACCCGCGGCGTAGCCGTGGCCCTGATGGTGTCCGGGGCGGTCATGCTGCTCGTCGCCGCTGGCCGCCTGCATTCGTTCCAACCGGGGGGCGACGTGCGCCTCGGACTGGCCATCGCCGTAGCGGGGCTGGCGACCAACGGCTGGTTCTGGCGCCGCTTCGCCGCGCTGGCACGCGAACGGCCCGACGCGCCGATCGTCGCCCAACGGAGCCTCTACCGCGCCAAGGTCGCCGTCGACGCCGGCGTGATCGCCGCCCTCGTCACCGTACTCGTCGCTCCGGAACACCCCGCCACCCGCTGGGTCGACCTCGGAGGCTCGGTCGGGATCGCGCTCTACCTCGGCTGGAGCGCGTGGCGGACACTGGCCGGGCACGAACCGCTGCATCGCCCGTCCCCGCGTGCGCCGTGAACCGGGACGAGCACCTGCACGTCCACGAAGCCGCTCACGTTCATCGCGCGCGTGGGAGGGCGCCTGCGCGCAGGTAGTTCACGGCGACGACGCCGCTCGAGGTCACGGTGCCGCCGGTCGCCTCGAACGACGCCGGGATCGTGCCGCCCTCGAACAGGCGCTTCCCACCACCCAGGGTGACCGGATAGATCTTGAGCCACAGTTCATCGACCAGATCGTGTCGGAAGAGCGTCTGCAGCAGGTTCGCGCTCCCGTACAAGTGGAGATCCGGTCCTTCGCGTCGCTTCAGGTCGGCGACCTGTGCGACGACGTCGCCGGCGAGGAACACGCTCGGCTGCCAGGCGTGCGAGGTGAGGGTGTTCGAGGCGACGTACTTGGTCGCCGTGTTCACGCCCGGCCACGCGCCGGGGTGGCGCGGCCAGTACGGGGCCCAGATCTCGAACGTCGTGCGGCCCAGCAACAGATCGAACGGCAGATTCATCTGTTCGTCGATGAGCTCCGCCAGCTCCGGGTCCGAGTAGGGCCGGATCCAGCCGCCGTGCAGGAAACCGCCGCTCGTGTCCTCGTCGCGCCGGCCGGGAGCCTGAACGACGCCATCGAGGGACAGGAACTCGATCGCGATCAACCTCCTCGCGGGCCGGTCCGAGCGGGGGACAGCGATCGACGTGGCCATAGCGTGCCTCCGTAGCCATCTTAGGACGTGGGTCGGCCGCGTCGCCCGATCGGCCCGCGCGCGTCGCCGCACCGTGCAGCACGTTCCCGTCGGCTGCGCTCAGGGATCGCGGCACGGAACGATTGCCGCTATGGCGCGCCATCGGGTCCGAACGGTTCGGTTCGTGCGTCGATCGCTACGGCATGCGTCGAAGCGCCGGCGACACGGGCGAACCTCGGCTAGGCGCGTTCGTGATCGATCGCGTAGCGCAGCAGCACGACGCCGTTGTCGAACGTGGTGGCCTCGAGGACGCGCATCTCCCTCCGGTCCACGAACACGCGGGTTCCCGCGCCCCGCGAGGTCGGACACACGCGGATCTGCACCTCGTCGACCATCCCGGCTTCGAACATCGATCGCATCAGCGTCAGGCTTCCCCAGAGCCAGAGGTCCTTTCCGTCCTGCCGCTTCAGCTCCCGTACGGTCGCGACCGCGTCGGCCGTGACGGTCGCGGGAGGAAACGAACCCCACGGTGCGTCGCGAAGCCTCGTCGACGCGACGAACTTGTCGAGCCGATTGAGCTTCTCGCCGTACGCCCCCTGGTCCTCGGCGTACGGCCAATAGTCCTTGGCCATGGCGTAGGTCCGCGCGCCGACGATCATGGTATCGACGGTGTCGAGGAACCGCAGCGCGCTTTCGTTGAAGGCCACGTCCTCCGAGAGGGCGAACGGTCGCACCGCCACGAAGCTCATGCCTCCGTCCGGCTCGGCTGCGACGTTGTCGACGGTGGTCCACTGTTGCACGACGAGTTTTCGCATGAATCAGGTGTACCGCGAATGGGACCGCGAGCGACGCGCGCGGCTCAGGAACCGCGGGCCGCGTACCGGAGCGCGTGCACGGCCAGACCCGGCCCGTCGCCCCTGCCGAGTCCAGGCCCGCCGATCGGGTCCGCTTCGCCGTCCGTGGGCGCGTTCGCGGTCTCCCAAAAGACCACCGTGTCGTACGTGCGACGGCCGTAGAGGCAGGTGCCGACCGACGCGAAGCGTTCCGTCACCCACCCGAAGACCTCTTCGTCGGGCCGTGCCCACGCGAACCCGCCGCCGGAGTCGGCGACGTACCCGTCGAGCGACGCGAGCATCGAGTGGATCGACGCGCCCATCCCGTTCCACCTCGTCGACCCCCAGATCGGGACGCGAGCGGTTCGGGCGCGCCGCGTGCGCAGAATCCTACGAACCGCACGTGATCGGCATCCAAGTATCGAACACGTCGGCACGCGCCCCGCGAACCGAACCCAAGGGCCGCCCGAGCGCCCCCACCCCACCATGCACCCCACGGGAAGGCCCACGATGAAACGCACCCCTCACACTGCTGTCCTCGCACTCCTCTGCCTCGCCCTCACCCTCACCGCCTGCAACCAACCCGAACTCGCCGACGTCGAACTGCTCCACCACCACCCCGCACCCAGCGCGACCGGAGTCGACACGAACGAACCCATCCGAGCCACCTTCAACCGCAACCTCACCCCCACCAGCCTCCAGGGCGCCATCACCGTCACCCACCCCGACGGAACCCCCCCCCCCGGAACCC
>SLSQ01000134.1 GCA_007130355.1 Trueperaceae bacterium | reverse complement strand
CTCGCCCTCGCCGCGGCGACGCCGCGGTGGGGATGGAGAGTCTCCTGGGATGGGAGCGAGAGGTACGGTGAAGATGAAGTGGATTATGGCCGGGGTGCTCCTGCCGGCGCTCCTGATCGGGACGGGCGCCTCGGCGCTGGAGGGCGGGTGGCTGCGGGGCCTGGACGCCCGGGAGCGCGCCGCGCTGGAGGCGGGGGAGCGCGCCGCCGCCGCCGAGGCCCGGGGTCTCGTCCAACAGCCGGAACGCGTCGGCGGCCATTTCGAACGGCACGACGTGCGTGATCAGGGGACGTAGGTCCAACGTGCCGTCCGCCTGCAACGCCATCGCGGTCCGGACCAACCGCTCGCGGTCCCAACGGCCGGACAGCTCCGGATCCACCCCCGAGATCTGCGAGCTGACCACCGTCACGCGGTTGTGGTGGAACTCGTCGCCGAGCCGCAGGCCCACCGCGTCGCCCTGGTAGAACCCGAGCGCGATCGCGCGCGAAGCGTAGGCGGTCGCCCGGATCGCCTCGTGCAGGGCGGGCGCCACGCCCGACACCTCGATCGAGACGTCCGCGCCGCGGCCGTCGGTGCGGTCCTTGATCGTCGCGGCCACGTCCCCGGCGCCGGGGTCGAGGACTTCGTGCGCGGCGCCGGTGCCGAGCGCCGTCTCCCGCCGGGCGGGGATCGGATCGACGCCGATCACCCGCACGCCGGAGCGACGCGCGAGCTGCGCCACGATCTGGCCGGGCACGCCCAGGCCGAACACGGCGACCGTCTCGCCGATGCGGACGCGGGCGTCCAGCAGACCGTTCAGTGCGACGGCTCCGATGTGCGCGAAGATCCCGAGGATCGGATCCAGGCCGTCCGGAACGGTGCGCCAGGCGACCTGCTCGACGGGGACGACGGCATGGGTGCGGTGCCCCCAGGTTCCGTGGACGAGGGTTCCGGGCGCGATCCGAGCGTCGTCGACGCGAGTCCCCACCTCGAGCACGCGACCGACCTGTTCGTAGCCCGGCGCCTCGAGCGGCCAGCTCAGACTGGCGGAGGCGTCGTCCCGGAACAGGCGCCGTTCGACGTCCCATCGTTTGGCGAGGTACGGGTTCGTGCCGCGGTAGGCGGCGAGCTCGGTGCCGGCGCTGATCCCGGAGTAGAGCGTCGCGATCCGGACGTCGTTCGGTCCGAGCGGCGGGTCGGGCGCCGCGTCGACGCGTACGGAGCGAGGTTCGGGCAGGACGACCCACGATCCCATGACGGTTCCTCTCCACGTCGCTCGGAACGGATTCGGGCGCGGCCGGGCGGCCGCGGACCCCCGAGCATCGTACCGAGCGCGAAGAAATCGGTGCCCGCACCCGGTCCTCGCCCCCTGCGGGCACGTATCCTCGCGCCGATGTCCAGCGCGCCGTCGCCGTCCGCCACCACCGCGCTCTGGATCGGGATCGCGTTCTCGGCGCTCGTGACCGGCTTGATCTGGGCGCTCGGTCCGCGCCTCGACGCGGTCGCGCTGCTGCCCGACGCCGGCCCCTCCTGGTACGAGTGGAAGCTTCCGGAACCGACGTTCTGGACGCGTGCGTCGCACTGGGGCCTCTACCTCGCGCACCAGCTCGTCCTCTGGGGCCTGATCTGGTGGGCGCAGGTGCGGAGGCCCGGATACGGCACCGGGCTGCACCGCGTGAACCTGCTGGCGCTGGCCGCCAACGGCCTGTTCGTGCTGCTCCACGTGGCGCAGACGCACCTGTTCTACGACGGCCTGGCGCAGGACGTGTCGATCTGGTCGTCGCAGGGCGCGGTGATCGTCATGCTGGTCTGGATCCTGCTGATCGAGAACCCGCGCAGGGGACTGGTGTTCGGAGCGAAGCTGCCGATGGGCGCCGAGCTCAAGCGCATGGTGCGGAAGTACCACGGGTACTTCTTCGCCTGGGCGATCGTGTACACCTTCTGGTACCACCCGGCCGTCTCGACCGAAGGGCACCTGTGGGGGTTCTTCTACACCATGCTGCTGCTGGTCCAGTCGTCGCTGTTCTTCACCCGCGCGCACCTGAACCGGATCTGGACGTTCGTGCTCGAGGCGACCGTGCTGATCCACGGCGCCCTGGTGGCCGTCGGCCAGGGGGGCGGCCTGTGGCCGATGTTCGCCTTCGGCTTCGGCGGCCTGATCGTGATGACGCAGATGCACGGGCTGGGCCTGTCGCGCCTGGCGCGAGCGGGCGTGCTCGCGGTCTACGCCGGCCTGGTGACGTACGTCTACTCCGGACGGGGTTGGGACCGGATCGACGAGATCTTCCGGATCCCGGTGATCGAGGTGCTCGCCGCCCTGCTGCTGGCGGGCCTGTTCGCCGTGTCGCTGGCGGCGTTCCGTCGGTGGGCCGGGAACGACGCCGTTGGCGAGACCCGGACCGGGGTCGAGGTCGGCCCCGAGCGGTCGGGACCGGAGTCGTCCCGGGGGCGCGTGCCCTGGCTCGGCGGCGTCGCGACCTTCCTGGCGGTGCTGACGGTGGCGTACGGGGCGATGGTCGGCGTGTTCCTCTTCAGCGACGATCCGGTGGTGGCGTTCGTGGCCTTGGCCGTGGCGGCCCCGATCGTGAGCCTGATCGCGCGCCGGCGCGTCGAACGGTTCCGGGCCGCGAATCGGTCGTCCGGAGCCGCGAACGATCGTTGAACCGGCCCGACGACGCCGTACGGCTGCAAGATCTTGACGAATCGCGCATACCGGGGTATCTTGTTGCTTATCACACCGACGGAAGCCCCGGTCGCCCGCCATCGCGTGGGTGATGTTTCGTAGTGAGGCCGAAGGTCGTCAGCGGAGAGCGCCTCGCGCTCCGGGTCCCCGCGGCCGCCACAACAGCTGCACGTCCCCGAACTCGTGCGAACGCAGACGCGCCGCCACGGCCGCCCGGTACGCCGCGGCGACCCGGTCGCTCCCGACCAGCGACGCGAGCAGGCGGAGGTGCGTCGCCTCCGGACCGTGCAGGCCGGTGACGATGCCGGACAGGAGGCCGCTGGCCGTCCCGGGCCGCAGCACCTTGCGGGTCCAGCCCCGCACCGGCCTCAGGCGCTGATCGGCCCAGGCGGACTCGAGCGCGCGGGCGGCTCCCGTGCCGATCGCGACCACGCGACGGCCCCGGGCGAGCGCGGCGTGCACGGCCGCCGCCGCCGCGGCGTCCACCTCGAACGGCTCCTCGGGTACGACCAGCTCGGCATCGTCATCGGGCGCGTCCAGCCCGCTGAGTCCGGCGTCGAGGGTCACCGTGGCGACGTCGACGCCGTGCTGCCGCAGCCGCCGAAGCAGGTCGGGCGTGAACGGCCGACCTGCGGACGCCATCTCCGCGCTGCCGGGACGGTCGCCGAACACGGTCCGGTACGCCTCGGGCCCGAAAGCGCGCGGCAGGTGCCCGTAGCGCACGATCCGCCCCTCGCGTTCGGCGATCGACGCCAGATCGTCGTCCGCCCCGGCGAAGCGCAGTCGGGGCAGGCCCGGGTAGGTTCCCCACAGGCGCAGAATGCGGCCGTGCACCGTGAGACGCGTGCCGAGCGGGAGTCGGCACGGACCGGGCGTCGCCTCGTCGGGGCGCAGCTCCACCAGCCAGACGCCCGCTCCGTACCGTTGCGCCAGGTGCAGCAGCCGACGCTCGCCCGCGTGCGGACCCGCGACGACTTCCGCGTCGAGCGCCGCCTTGCGGACCGCGCTGCGGTTCGCCACCAGCAGGTCCCCCGCCCGCAACGCCTCCGGCAGGTCGCGCATCGTGCCGGTCGCGATCCCGTCGTCGCCCACGACCTGCAGACGGACGCCGTCCGCGGGCGTGCCGCGCGCCTCCGGCGGTTCGGTCGCGGCGGCCAGCGCGGCCGCTCCCGAGGGAGGTCCGGGCGGTCGGTAGGAGCGGGCTGCGACGCCGCTCACGAGGCCCCCGCGGCGTCGGGCGCCGCCCGGTCCGGTAGCGTCCAGGCGTCGCCCTGGGCCCGTATGCGCCGGCCGCGCGCCGCCTCCGGTGGTTGCGCGAACGCCCAGGTCCAGAACGGCCGGGTGACCGCGGGCAGCGGCCGATCGTCGATCGACTCGCCCGGGAAGGCGGCCTGGTGCATCTCCGTCCGGAGGTCGCCGGGATCCACGATCAGGGGGTGCAGTTCCGGCTCCTCGGCGGCCAGGGTCCGAATGATCAGCTCGAGCCCGATCTTGCTGGCCCCGTACGCGCCCCAGCCGGGATAGGCGCCGTGCGCCGCGTCGCTGCTGACCGCCACGATCCGGCCCTGTCCGGCCCGCAGGGCGGGCGCCAAGGCCGCGACCAGCGCCAGCTGTTCGGTCAGGTTCGTGCGCAGCGCCGCCGTGAAGTCCTCCGGATCCAGGTCGAGGAGCGCCGGAAGCGGCGACGGCCCCAACGTCGAGGCGTTGAGGACCAGGAGATCCAACGCGCCGCCGAACCGGTCGCGCACCTCCCGCCGAAGTCGACGGCGGTGTCCGGCGTCGGTCAGGTCGCCGGCGACCGCCTCAGCGGAGCTCTCGCCGCCGCCCGTGCCCGCCAGGGCGCGCTCGAGCGCCGCGGCGTTCCGGGCGGTGCCGAGGGTGCGGGTCCCCGCCGTCGCGAGCAGGTCCACGATCTCGAGGCCGAGTCCGCGGCTGGCGCCGGTCACGACCGCATGGCGCGGCCAGGGGGCCGGCGGCGGAGCGGCGCCGGAGGGAGCGGCGCTCATCGCGCGCTCCCGAGGTGCAGACGCAGGCGGAAGCGCAGGCGCGCGAGGAGCCGGGGGGCGGTCGGTCCACCGGTGCCGGGGCGGGGCTCGGGCGGGCGCGGCGGACTGCCGTCCTGAGCCGACGACGTGCGCGCGGCGGCGCGGCGCGCTTCGCGGGCGCGTTCCGCCTGCTCGGCCCGGCGGGTGGAGGAAGCCATGCGGTCGCGAGCGTGCGCCGCGAGGATCGAGGGGTGCGTGTTGAG
>SLSQ01000330.1 GCA_007130355.1 Trueperaceae bacterium | reverse complement strand
GGGGACGTGCCCGACGATCCGCCGACCGACCCGCCGAACGACGCTCCGACCGAGCCGCCGCCGAACGAGGCGCGCGCCCCTTCGCCCGAGGGGGACGCCGACGACGTCCTGAACGAGCGCCAGCGCGAGGCCGCCACCACCCTGGACGGTCCGCTGCTGGTGCTCGCCGGCGCCGGGACCGGCAAGACGCGGGTGATCGAGGCGCGCACGGCAGCGCTGCTCGAGGCGGGCGTGCCGCCGGAGCGGATCCTGCTCCTCACCTTCACCCGCCGCGCGGCGCAGGAGATGCTGCGCCGCGCCGCCTCGCGGCACGCCGAGGCGGCCAAGGTCGACGGCGGCACCTTCCACGCCCTCGCCTACCGGCTGGTCGCCCGACATCACGCGGCGCTCGGCCTTCCCGCCGCGCCCACCGTGCTCGACGAGGACGACGCCACCGCGGCCGTGTCCGTGGCGATGGAACGCGCCGGCGTGGCCCCGGCCAAGCGGGGCGGCGCGAAGCGCGACGATGGACCCCGCATGCCGCGCAGCGCGGCGTTGGTCCGCGCCTTCAGTCGCGCCACCAACGTGCAGCGCCCCCTTAGCGAGGTGCTCGAGGAGGACCTGCCCGACTTCGCCGACCAGGCCGAGACGATCGCCAAGGTCCGCCGGGCGTGGGCCGCCTACAAGATCGAACGCGGCTACGTCGACTACGACGACCTGCTCGTGATGGCCAAGGTGCTCCTGGACGACCCGGCGCGGCGCCACGCCATCGCGCGCGCCTGGAGCCACGTCCAGGTCGACGAGTACCAGGACGTGAACGGGCTGCAGGCCGACATCGCCGTGCGCCTGGCCGAGGACCACGGCAACCTGATGGTGGTCGGCGACCCACGACAGTCGATCTACGCCTTCCGGGGCGCGCAGGTCGAGGCGATCGAACGGTTCCCCGAGCGGATGCCGGGGGCGCGCACGATCCAGCTGACCGGCAACTACCGCAGCACCCGCCAGGTGCTCGCCACCGTCAACGCCGTCATGGCCGGCATGCACGGTCCCGCCGACGAACCGCTCCGCAGCGCCCCGGGGCACGTCGGACCGACGCCGGTGCTCGCCGTCGTCGCCGACGACCAGGCGGCCGCCGTCCGCGTCGCCGACGAGCTCGAGGAGCACCTCGACGACCCGCGCGGCCTCGCTCCGTTCGCGGTGCTGGTCCGCTCGCGGCACCACGGCCTGCCGCTGCAAGGCGAACTGATCCGGCGGCGCGTTCCGTTCGAGGTGCGCGGCGGCCTGCGCGTCACCGAGCTGGCGCACGTGCGCGACGTGCTCGCGCACCTGCGGATGCTGCACAATCCGTACGACGAGCTCGCCTGGATGCGCGTCCTGACGCTGCTCGAGGGGGTCGGCGACGCGACCGCCGCCCGCATCTTCCGCGACGCGACCGATCCCGAAGCGCTCGCCACCACCGGCCAGTCCGACCCGCTCGTGCGGTTGCGGGCCCGGGCCCGGGCGTTCGCGCGCAAGCGTTCCCAGGAGTCGCTCGCGTCGCTCGAGGCGCTGCTCGACGCGGTCGGCCGCAGCGGCAGCCTGCTCGACGTCTTCGACGCGGTCGTGGCGCACTACCGTCCGATCCTGAAACGGGTCCACGATGATCACCGCTCGCGGGCCGACGACCTGGACCTGTTCCGGGTGGTGGTCGCCTCCTCGCGCTCGCTCGGGGCGCTGCTCGCCGACCTGGCCCTCGATCCGGACGCCGCCCGCCAGGAACGCCGAACCGGCGGGCCGTCCGACGACGGAGTCGCGCCGCTCACGATCTCGACCGTGCACAGCGCCAAGGGCCTCGAGTGGGACCACGTCACCGTGCTCGGCGTCGCCGACGGCGACCTGCCGAGCCGGCACGCGCTGCGGGCGGCGGGCCGGGCGCCGCACCCGCCCGGTTCCCTCGGCGTCGGCGCGACCGGACCGGCCAAGACCGAGTCGGTCGCGACCGAGGCGGCCACGAGCGAACCGGCCGACGCGGCGACGTCGCCGGAGCTCGAGGAGGAGCGGCGCCTGCTCTACGTCGCCGCCACCCGCGCCGCACGCACGCTGACCTTCGTGCACGCGCTGCACGGCCGGCGCTGGATGCGTCCGCTCAGCCGCTTCCTGGCCGAGCCGGAGCTGCTGGCCACCGTCGACCGGGACGGGCCCGGCTGGGCGCGTAGCGGCGACGGGGACGGACGGGACCCGGACGCCGACGGGCGGCGCCCGGGCGGCATCGCCCGCGCCACGCTCCTCGACGCCCTGGCCGGCGAGGACCCGGACCGGGCCTGACCCGCGTCCCGCGTGCGGTCACGCGCCCATCGCACGGCGACCGGACGATCCGCCTCGGGTACCCTCCCCGCATGTCCGGCGATCCCGACGACCCCCGCTTCGGCGCGCACCCGTACGCCGCGGACGCCGCCGGCGAGGACGACGTCGACGAGACCGACGCCTGGATCGACGCGCTCGAGGACGCCATGCGCGAGCGCGGGCGTCCGTCGGCCGACCTGTCCGGCCTCTCGCCCCGGCAGGCCGCCCGGCTGGTGCACCGACCGCTCGACGCCGACGACGTCGCCGTCTTCGCCGACGCGGTGCCGACGCCGGAGGGGGTGCCGGTGGTGCACCTGGTCGCGCCGTTGCTCGCGGCGGCCGCGGACGGGCCGCTCCGGCTCACGCGCCACGGCTACCTGCCCGGACCGCTCGCGCGCGGGATCGGCGCGGCGTTCCAGGAACGGTTCGGAGCCACCGCCTTCGATCCGCTCCCGACCGTCGTCCGCGGCGAGCGGGACCTGCGCGCTCTGCTCGTCGCGCGTCGCACCGCCGAGCGCGCCGGCCTGCTGCGCCGCGTCGGGAACGACCTGCGAACGACGCGGGCCGGGCGGGCGGCGCTCGGGCGGTCCGGACCGTCGCCGCTCCTGCCGAGCCTGCTGCGCGCCTTCTACCGGCACGCCGACGCCTGGGAGGCGGTGCACGGGCACGTCGGCCCGTGCGTGCGCGAGGGGACCGGCCTCACCGTCTACCTGCTGGCCCGCTTCGGCGGGCGGCCGCGACCGGCCCGCTTCTACGCCGAACGGCTGTTGCGCGCCCATCCGGACGCCGAGCACTGGTTCGGGCCGGTGCGTGGGTCCGGCGCCGCGCGCCAGCGGACCCTCGTGGACCTGTGCGCCACGACGCTCCTGTTCCGCCTGGCGTGGACGTTCGGATTCGCCTCCTCGCCCGAGGGCGAGGAACGGCCGGACGCCTTCGCGCGCCCGGCGGAACGGCCGCTGGTCCGGACGCCGTTGCTCGCCGCGATGATCGCGTTCCCGGTCGGCGCCGGCGCGGACGACGCGCACCGCGGCACGGCCTGAGCGGCCGCCCGGTCGCGAGGGGCGGTCAGTCCAGCGGGTCGCGGTCGGCCAGCTCGACCACCGCGCCGTGCACCCGGGCCGCGTCCGGACCGCACAGCCAAGCGATCTGCGCCGCAACGTCGTCCGGCTCGAGCCAGCCGCGCCGGTCGGCGTCCGGTCGGGATCCCTCGGTCAGGCGCGTCCGGACCGCGCCGGGGCAGACGGCGTTCACGGTCACGCCCGGATCGCGCACCTCGGCCGCGAGCGCCCGCGTGAGACCGACCAGCGCGTGTTTCGAGGCGACGTAGGCGAGACGTTCGGGCAAGCCCCGGAGGCCCGCCGTCGAGGCGACGTTCACCACCCGACCGAAGCCGCGGGCCCGCATCCCCGGCAGCAGGCGCCGGCAGGCGAGGAACGGCGCACGGGCGTTGACCGCCATCGTGCGGTCCCAACCGTCGCGCGTGGCGCCGGCCAGGTCGTCGGGCAGGCGGATCGTGCCGGCGTCGTTGATCAGGACGTCGATCCCGCCGCACGCCGCGTCGCACGCCCCGAGCCGGCGTTCGAACGCCTCGGCGTCGCCGACGTCGACCGCGTGGACGCGGGCGGTCGCGCCGTGGGCGCGGGCCTCCTCGGCCACGGCGTCGAGTTCGTCCCGTTCGAGCGCGAGCAGCGCCAGGTCGAAGCCGGCTTCCGCGAGGCGCAGCGCCGTGGCGCGCCCGATGCCGCGGCCGGCGCCGGTCACCAACGCCGTGCGCCTCACCTGCCGGAGGGCCCGCCGAACAGCCGCAGGGCGTTGCCGCCGAGGATCTTCTGTTTGGCATCGTGCGCGATCCGCAGGGCACGGAGCGGCTCCAGGTTCCAGGCGATCCGGTCGGGCCGGTCCGGATGGGCGTCGGAGCCGTAGAGCGTCTTGTCCGAGCCGTGCACGCCGGACACCATCGCCATCCACTCGAGCGCGTCCTCGCCCGCGCCGGGGATCAGCCGGCAGGCGCGCGCGAAGGTCGAGGTCGTGTCCATGTACACCCGCTCGTGCTTCGCCGTGATCGCCGGCGCGGGGCCGAGCGGCTCTCCGTGCGCCATCACGATCGTCGCCTCCGGAAGCTCGAGCGCGAGGTCGTCGATCTCGAGCGGGTCGTCGTAGCGGGAACGCGTGCCCGGGATCGGCACGACCGTCGTGTGCACCAGCACCGGCACCCCCGCCTCGGCGGCGGCCTCGAACGCCGGTCGGACCCGCCCTTCGCTCGGGAAGAACCGTTGGATCGACGGGTGCACCTTCAGGCCCCGGAACCCCCGGTCCAGGTAGGCACGGAGCCGGTCGGGCGTCTCCGGCGCGTACGGCAGCAGGCTGCAGAGTCCGACGAGCCGGTCCGGGTGCGCCGCCACCGCGCGCGCCACGTGGTCGTTGAGCTCGGCCTCGTCCGCGCCGGGTCCGGTGACCGGGCAGATCGCGCCGGCGTCGACGCCGGCCGCGTCCATCGCGCGCAGCAGCGTGCCCACGTCCTGGTTCGGGTGGAGGTGCAGGTGCATGTCGAAGGTCATGCCGTGAACGGTACTCTGGCCACGCCGGTCGCGGAACGGATCGCGTGCGACG
>SLSQ01000102.1 GCA_007130355.1 Trueperaceae bacterium | reverse complement strand
GGCGCGACATGCTCAGCCGCGTGATCGCCGGCACGCGCGTCGCGTTGATGGTCGGGTTCGTCGCCGTCGGACTGGGCCTGGTGGTCGGCTCGATCCTCGGGATCGTCGCCGGCTACTTCGGCGGCACCGTCGACGTCGTGATCATGCGCGCCATGGACGTGATCCTCGCCTTCCCCTGGCTGCTGCTGGTAATCGCGGTGGTCAGCATCCTCGGTCCCAGCCTCACGAACGCGATGCTGGCGATCGGCTTGACGTTGGTGCCGCAGTACGCACGGTTGTTGCGCAGCGTCGTGCTCTCGACCCGGGAGCGCGACTTCGTGCAGGCGGCCAAGGCGCTCGGCGCTTCGAACCTGCGCATCCTGGCGCTCCACATCGCGCCGCACACCGTGGGGCAGTCGATCGTGCTGTCGACCGTGTCGCTCGGCAAGGCGATCCTGGCCGAGGCCGGCCTCAGCTTCCTGGGGCTCGGTGTGCAGCCGCCCACGCCTTCGTGGGGCACCATGATCGCCGTCGGGCAGGACTACCTGATGACCGATCCGTACCTGTCGATCGTGCCGGGCATCGCGGTGATGCTGGTCGTGGTCGCGCTGAACATCTTCGGCGACGGTCTGAACGACGCGCTGAACCCCCGCAAACGGCACTGACGTCGCCGCGGCGCGCACGGTCGGGAGGAGCACCGTTCCTCCTCCCGACCGGCGACGCCTGCCGGCGGACCCCGAGGAGGAACCGATGACCCAGCAGGCCGAGCACGCCGCGATCGAGGCGTGCCTGAAGGCGCTCCACACCGCGACCATCGCCGACGTGTACGACGAGAAGGAGTGGCCGGCGCCGGCGCTCGATCCGGAGATCGGGTTCCGTACCGGACGCCCCGGCGAACGGTTGGCCGGGTTCGCGTACACGGTGGAGGGGGCGCTCGCCGCGGACCGCCGCGGGCCCGACGCCCGCAAGGAACGGTGGGTCCAGGCGGCGCCCGAAGGCAGCGTCGCCGTCTGGTCCGGCACCAACGCTCGCGGCACCTGCCCGTTCGGAGACGGGCTCGCGGGCAAGATGCACGACCGCGGCTGCCGCGGCATGGTCGCCGACGGCGGCTACCGCGACCACGACGGCTTGCAGGCGATGGGCCTCCCGGTGTTCGCCCGCTACGCCTCGCCGGTGCAGTCGTTGAACCGCTGGTACGTCACCCGCACCCAAGAGCCGGTGGTGCTGCCGGCCGCGGTCGGCGGCACGATCACCGTGCGGCCGGGCGACTGGATCCTGGCCGACGGGGACGGCGTGGTCGTGATCGGTGCGGAGGCGATCCTCGAGGTGCTGGACCGCGCGGAAGCGTTCGAGGCGGAGGAGGCGGGGCACGGGAAACCGCGCGCCTGACGCGGGGCCCGTGCGGATCCCGAACGCGTGACGTCGGCCTCGCGAACCGGGCCCCGGGGCCTCGGGCCGCTCATCGGAGGCGGCATGCACGAAGAAGGGGCGCGTCCGAACACGGACGCGCCCCTTCCTGTACTTCTCGTCGTGCATCGTGCGGACGGGCGGCGGGGGTGCCGCCGCCCCGAGCGATGGCTCAGTCCAGCGCGATCGAGTCGTAGAACCAGACCCCGGCGGGGTGCAGGGTGTAGCCGCTGACGGCCGTGTTCGTGGCGACCGCCCAGCTGGGCTGCCAGATGTTGATGGCGGCCACTTCGTCGGCCAGGATGCGCTGCGCCGCTTCGTACGCTTCGATCCGCTCTTCGAGCGGTGCGCCGGAGACCGCGACCGCGAGCAGGCGGTCGTACTCCTCGTTGCAGTAGTGGCCGGCGTTGCGGTTGCCGTCACAGAGGAAGGCGCTCTGCAGGCCGTTCTCGGCTTCGCCGGTCCGCAGGCCGCCGTCCATCGTGAGCAGGCCGAAGTCGGGCGTCTGGTCGGTCCCCTTCATGTCGGAGTAGCGGGCGATGTTCGGGTAGATCTGGGCGCCTTCGATCAGGTTGATCTGCATGTCGATGCCGAAGTCGCGGAACTGGCCCTGGATCGCTTCGAACAGCTCGAGCTCGCGCGGCATCTTGTCGCCGGTCATCATCGGGATGCTGAGCACGTCGCCGTCGCGGGCGAACATGCCCTGCGCGTTGCGTTCGAAGCCCGCTTCGTTCAGCAGGCGCGCCGCTTCCTCGGGGTCGTAGTCGTAGGGGACGTCCAGGTAGCCGATCGCCTCGGGGATCACGAAGCCGTGCAGCGGCGTGCCGAACTCGCCCAGGATCGCTTCGACGATGAGTTCGTAGTCGATCGCCTTGGTGAGCGCGCGGCGGACGTTCAGGTCGCCGAGGACGGGATCCTGAAGGTTGATCAGCCAGCGGATGTAGCGAGGTTCGGGCGCGATCTCGACGTCGACGAGCTCGCTCTCCTGGAGGCTGGGAATGTCCTGGATCGAGACCTGGTTCGTGACGTGGATCTCGCCGTTCAGGAGGGCGAAGGTGCGCGGGCCGGGCTCCGGCATGATGCGGAACTCGAGCGCGTCGACGGCGGGTGCGCCGCCCCAGTAGTCGGGGTTCGCCTGGACCGTCAGCGACGAACCACGCGACCACGCGACGTCGCGGAACGGGCCGGTGCCGCTCGGGTTCACGCCGAAGTCGTCGCCGATCTCGTGCGCGCGGTCGGCGTCCATGATCGCGGTGTGCGGAAGCGCCATGTAGGCGAGTGCCGGTCCGAACTCCTGACCGAGGCGGAACTCGACGGTGTACTCGTCGATCACGACGGCTTCGTCGATGTGGTTCAGGAAGGCGAGCGGAAGGCCGGGATCGTCCGGATCGATCATCCGGTCGATGTGCGCCTTGACCGCTTCGGCGTCGAACGGGTTGCCGCTGTGGAAGGTGACGCCTTCACGCAGCTCGAAGCGCCAGGTGAGCGGGTCGAGCTGCTCCCAGTCGGTGGCGAGCCACGGCACGATGTTCATGTCGTGGTCGAAGCGCACCAGCGTTTCGAAGATCGACTGGTTGACGTCGAGCGAGGCGGTGGTGGTATCGGCGTGCAGGTCGAGCGAACCCGGTTCGACGGCGAGCGCGAAGCGCACGACGTCGTTCTGGGCCGAGGCGGCGCCGAACGCGAGCGCGAACGCGGTCGCGAGGGCGACCAGCGCGGCGAGCGGGCCGCGGGCGCGGCGGGACGGGATGGACGGATGCTTCATGGGGTCCTCCAGGGGTGCGGGGAGAGGAACGGTGCACGACCGGGTCGTGCCGACGTGCGCTCCGGACGGGATCGCGTGCGGGCGGAAGGGGACGGCCTCCCCACGGGCCGACGTGCCGCGTGGCGATCTGAACTGAAATGAAATTTCAGTTGCTCGCATTATCGTACGAACGGCGGTGCGGCGTCAACGGCCGGAGATGATCGTTCGTTCAGGAACCGCGCCCTTCGCGCCGCACGAACCCCGCAGCACGCGGGAGCCGCGAGGTTCCTCGCGGCTCAGGCGCCGCGGTCGGTCAGCGCGGCGGCCAGGACCGCCGTCCGGTCCAGGGTCGCGCCGATGCGCACGTGCTCGTCGCTCGCGTGGGCGCCCGCGCCCACCGGTCCGAGCCCGTCGAGGGTCGGCACGCCCAGCGCGGCGGTGAAGTTCGCGTCGGAACCGCCCCCGCTGGCCGAGACTCCGGTGCGGATCCCCATCGCGTCGCTCAGGGCCACGATCCGGTCGGCCCAGCGGCGGGCGGCGTCGTCGAGCGTCATCGGCGGGCGCTTGATCGCGCCGTCGAACGTCACGCGCACGCGCGCGTCGCGCGGGACGTAGGCGGGCAGCGCCGAGGCGACCCGTTCCGCTTCGTCGGGCCGCTCGACGCGCAGGTCCACGTGCGCCGTCGCTTCGCCCGGAATCACGTTGCTGACGGTTCCGGCGTGCGCCACGGTGACGGCGACGGTGGTGCCGAGGTCGGGGCGGGAGAGGTCTTCGGCCCACGGCACGAACGCCGCGAGCTCGCGCAGCGCGCTGACGCCGTCGGCGTACGCGTCGCCCGAATGGGCCGAGCGCCCCTCGAACCGGACCCGGAAGTCGCCCGCGCCCTTGCGCGACGCGACCAGGTCGCCGTCGCCCTTCGCCGGCTCGACCACCATCACGCGGTCGTGTCGGCGTGCCTGCGCCTCGATGACCGGCCGCGAGGCGACGCTGCCGGTCTCCTCGTCGGGGTTCACGAGCAGGGTCACGTCGCCGGTGACGGCGCCGAGCCCGCGCAGCAGATCGACGGCCACCGAGGTCATGGCGATGCCCGCCTTCATGTCGTACACGCCCGGCCCGGCCGCCACGTCGCCGTCGCGGCGCCACGGCATGGTGGCGAGCGTGCCGATCGGCCATACGGTGTCGCAGTGCGCCAGGATCAGGGTCGACGGACGGTCCTCGGCGCCGTCGCCGAGGCGGGTCCGCAGCAGGAGGGCGTCGGCGGTGCCGTCGAGCGGGACGCGCTCCGACGTCCATCCCGACTCCGTGAAGCGCCTCTCGATCGCGTCCAAGACGGTGTCGAGCGCGTTCGCGTCGTGGCTCGGCGATTCGATGCGGACCCACTCCGCGAGTCGTTCGAGGAGGGCGTCCTCGTGCGCACGCACGGTGGAACGGAAATCGTGTTTCAGCATGCACGGACGGTAGCACGGGGTTCGGAGCGCACCGAGGCGTCCCAGGCGTCGGCGACGTGACGCATCGGGCCGGTCGCCCGACCGTGCGGCCGGTCCGCGTCAGCCTTCCTCGCCGGCGTTCTCCCGCGCGCGCCGCACCGTCTCCTCCCGCAATTCCGCCAGGCGCGGCGACAGCGACACGTGGTAGCGGTGCGGCCGCAGCACCCGCCGAACGCCCGGATCGAGCCGCTCCAGGTCGGTGCGGCGACGCTCCCGGAGGGTGGCCAGCGGCTCGCGTGGATCGACCCGCAGCGTCCCGTCCTCGAACACCGGCATCAGCAGCGGCTCGATCGCGGACCGTTCTTCGC
>SLSQ01000209.1 GCA_007130355.1 Trueperaceae bacterium | reverse complement strand
GGCCTGGTCGCCGCGCCCGTGACGATGGGTCCGCCCAGGGCCGCCGGTGCCGGTGCGCGAGCGGCGGTCCGGCGGCGGTCCGGCGGCGCTCCCGGGGTCGCGGCGGCCGTGCGACCGAATCCTGACCGGTCGCGTGTAGATTGGGGCGCGATGCCGTCCGCCCCCGCCCCCGTCGCCCTCGCCCCCTGACCCCCGGTCGTGGACGGCCCCCGCCCGCCCATGACGCGCCGGACCGGCCGCGGCCGCCCGTTCGGGTCCGGACCGCGCCACCGCTTCCTGGGGCGTTCGCGCGCCTGGGAGGCGGTCGTGCTGGTCGTGGCGGCCCTGATCGCGGCGCCGATCCTGGTGGTGGTCGGGAGCCTGTTCACGCCGGCGCCCGAGGTCTGGTCGCACCTGGCGACGACGGTGCTGCCCGACTACGTCCGCAACTCGCTGGCGCTGCTGGTCGGGGTGGGTCTGGGCACGTTGGTCATCGGGGTGGGCACCGCTTGGCTGGTGACGATGACGACCTTCCCCGGCCGGCGGGTGGTCGAGTGGGCGCTGCTGCTGCCGTTGGCGATCCCGGCCTACATCCTGGCGTACGCCTATACCGACGTGCTGCAGTTCGCCGGTCCGGTGCAGTCGGCGCTGCGCGAGACGTTCGGCTGGGGGGCGCGCGACTACTGGTTCCCGAACGTGCGCTCGCTGCCCGGCGCGATCGCCATGCTGACGCTGGCCCTCTACCCGTACGTCTATCTGCTGTCCCGCACGGCGTTCCTGGAGCAGTCGGCGTCGGTGCTCGAGGCGGCCCGCAGCCTGGGCCGGAACGCCTGGAAGAGCTTCTTCCTGGTGTCGCTGCCGTTGGCGCGGCCGATGATCGCGGCGGGGACGGCGCTGGCGCTGATGGAGACCCTGGCCGACTTCGGGACGGTCGAGTACTTCGGCGTGGTGACGTTCACCACCGGGATCTACCGCACCTGGTTCGGCCTGGGCGAGCCGGCGGCGGCGGCGCAGCTGGCGGCGCTGCTGATGGGGTTCGTGCTGGTGCTGATCGTGCTCGAGCGCAGCCTCGGACGTCGTCCGGACGCGCAGCCGCTCACGACCCGCTTCAAGCCGCTCGCCCGCTACCGGCTGCGCGGGGGCCGGGCGGTCGCCGCCACCGTGGCGACGACGGCTCCGATCGTGCTCGGGTTCCTGGTCCCGGCGGGGGTCCTGCTCGAGATGGCGCTGCGCCGCACCACACGCCTCGATCCGAACTTCCCGACCTACCTCGGCAACACCCTCACGGTCGCGGGGATCACGGCGGCGGCGACGCTGACGGTGGCGGTGCTGCTGGCGTACGGCCGGCGCCTGCGTCCGAGCCGCCCGGTCCGCGTCGGCACGCGCGTCTCGGCGATGGGGTACGCGGTCCCGGGCTCGGTGATCGCCGTCGGCGTGCTGATGATGTTCGGGTGGGTCGACGGACGGATCGACGCCTGGGCGCGGGCGACGTTCGGCTCCGGCACGGGGCTGCTGTTGAGCGGCACGGTGGTGGGGCTGGTGTTCGCCTACGTGGTGCGGTTCCTGGCGGTGGCGTACGGCGGGATCGAGGCGAGCCTCGCGAAGATCACGCCGAACATGGACGACGCTTCGCGCAGCCTCGGCTTCCGGGGGCTCGCCACCCTCGTGCGGGTGCACCTGCCGCTACTGCGGGGCAGCCTGCTGACCGCGACGCTGCTGGTGCTCGTGGACGTGATGAAGGAGCTGCCGGCGACGCTGATCGTGCGTCCGTTCGACTTCGACACCCTGGCGATCCGCGTCTACCGGCTGGCGTCGGACGAGCGGCTGGTCGAGGCGGCGCCGGGAGCGTTGGCGATCGGGCTGGTGGGCCTGGTGCCGGTGATCGTGCTCAGCATCGGCATCGCCCGCAGCCGGGGCGCGACCACCGAACGCTGAGCGGCCGCACGCCGTTCCGAGGCCCGGCCGCGGCGATCGCGGGCACGCCGACCCACGGTCGCTCCGGTCACGGTCGCAGGCTCGGCGGAGGGCGTACGGTCGGCTACCATGACGACGGAGGTCCGCGTGCGCGACGCCGCCCATCTGCCCCATCCGAACGATCCCGAGTTCGACGAGGTCGGCGCCACCACCATGACGCCGCTGCTGACCGACCTGATCACGCAGTTGGGTGAGGACGTCGGCCGCGAGGGGATGCGCCGCACCCCGCACCGGGTCGAGCGGTCGCTGCGGTTCCTGACCAGCGGCTATCAGACCACCGTCCGCGAGGTGATCGGCGACGCCCTGTTCGAGGCGGAGGGGTCGGAGATGGTGGTGGTCAAGGACATCGAGTTCTACTCGCTCTGCGAGCACCACATGCTGCCGTTCTTCGGGCGGGCGCACGTGGCGTACGTGCCGGACCGGACGATCCTGGGCCTGTCGAAGTTCGCGCGCGCGATCGACGTGTTCGCCCGCCGCATGCAGGTGCAGGAGCGGATGACCTCGCAGATCGCCGACGCGCTGGTCGAGGTGCTCGCACCGAAGGGCCTCGCGGTGGTGACCGAGGCGAGCCACCTGTGCATGATGATGCGCGGGGTCGAGAAGCAGGGATCGACGACGCGCACCGCGGCGATGCGGGGCATCTTCCGCGACGACGCGCGCACGCGGCAGGAGTTCCTCGAAGCGATCCGCTGACGGCGCGCGACGGCCCGAAGCCGTTCCGAACGCGCTGCGGCCGGTCGTGCGCCCCGTCGCTCGCCGAATCCACACCAACCCGCTCGGGTATTGACACGGTCCGTGGGCGGGGATACGCTTCGCGCGGATACCTGATCCCGCAGCTCGGGAATACCCACCGCCGGGCCGTACGCGGCCTCCGCCGCACCGAGGGGAGTTCGACCGTGACCCACCACCGCACGTCCGCGCGCCGCCTGCTGGCCGTCGCCGCGACCTTCGCCCTGGCGCTCGGCGCCTTCGCGCCCGCCCTGGCCCAGGACGACGTCGTGAACGTCTATACCGCCCGCCACTACGACACCGACGACCGGCTGTACACGCTGTTCGAGGAGCGCACCGGCATCTCCGTGAACGTGCTCGAGGGCAACTCGGACGAGCTGATCCAGCGCATGACCAGCGAGGGCGCGAACAGCCCCGCGGACGTGTTCGTCACCGTCGACGCCGGCCGCCTCTGGCGCGCCGAGGAGGCCGGCCTGCTGGCCCCCACCCGCTCCGACCTGCTCGAAGAGCGCGTCCCCGAGAACCTGCGGCACCCGAACGGACTCTGGTTCGGTTTCTCGCAGCGGGTGCGCGGCATCGTCTACGCCGTGGACGCCGTCGACCCCGCCGAACTGAGCACCTACGAGGACCTCGCCAACGACCGCTGGCGGGGGCGCATCTGCGTCCGCAGCAGCAGCAACGTCTACAACCAGTCGCTGCTCGCCTCGCTGATCGCCACCCACGGCGCCGAGGAGGCCGAAGCGTGGGCCGGCGGCATCGTCGACAACATGGCGCGCCCCCCGCAGGGCGGCGACACCGACCAGATCCGCGGCGTGGCCGCCGGCGAGTGCGACGTCGCCGTCGCGAACCACTACTACCTGGCGCGCCTGATCACCAGCAGCGACGCGAACGATCGCGCCGTCGCCGAGCAGGTCGGCTTCTTCTTCCCGAACCAGGACGGCCGCGGCATCCACGTCAACATCAGCGGCGCCGGCGCGGTCGCCACCGCGCCCCACCCGGACGCCGCCGTGCGCTTCCTGGAGTTCCTCGCCAGCGACGAGGCCCAGGAGATCTTCGCCGCCGCCAACAACGAGTACCCGGCGGTCGAGGGCGTCGCCGTCTCCGAGGTCACCCGAGGCTTCGGCGACTACCGGACCGACGCGCTGAACGTGGCCACCTACGGGGAGAACAACCCCGAGGCGGTCCGCATCTTCGATCGGGTCGGCTGGCGCTGACCGCCCGGCGGCACCCGCCGCCCCCGCAGGCACGGGTCCACGGCCCGCTCCGGAACGCTCGGGGCGGGCCGCCGACGCGGTCGGGCGCGCGGCCGTTCGCGCCACGCGCCCTGCAGCGGCCGCGTGCTACCTTCCCCGCGATGCGCCCCGACCAGACCGACTCCTACCGCACCGAACTGGACGCCCAGGTCGTGGACCGCCACGAGCGCGACGGCGGCGTCTGGCTCCGCCTGAACGAGAGCCTCTTCTACCCCACCAGCGGCGGCCAGCCGCACGACACCGGCGTCCTCGTCCACGACGGCGGCGAGGCCCGGGTGGTCGACGTGGTCCCGGACGGACCGGGCGCGGTCGTGCACCGGATCGAGGGCCCGGCGCCGCAGCCGGGCGCCGCCGTCCGGGCGCGGATCGACTGGGAGCGGCGCTACCGGCACATGCAGCGCCACACCGCGCAGCACCTGCTCTCCCAGGCGTTCACCCGCGTCGGGCCGGGCTTCGCCACCCGCTCGGTGGCGCTGACCTCGCCGGACGCCACGATCGACCTCGCCGGCGACCCGAGCGAGGGGCACGTGCGCGAGGCGTTCGAGCTGGCGCGCCGCTGGGCGTACGCCGCCCTGCCGGTCGAGGCGTTCGAGGTCGACGAGTCGGAGCTGGGCGCCTACCCCCTGCGCCGTCCGCCCAAGGTCTCCGGCCGCGTCCGGCTGGTCCGGATCGGCGACGTCGAGCTGGCCGCCTGCGGCGGCACCCACCTCCGCACCGCCGCCGAGACCCTGCCGCTGCTCGCGCTCGGAAGGGCGCGCGTCAAGGGCGGGCTGGTGCGCGTGACCTTCCGCGCCGGCCACGAGGCCCACGAGCGGGCCGACGCGCTGATCGCGCAGACCGACCGCGTCGCGCTCGGCTTCAGCGCCCGTTGGGACCGGGTCGAGGAGCGGGTCGAAGCGCTCCGCGCCGAGGCGGCCGAAACCGTGCGCGAGCTGCGCGCCGCCCGTGCCGCCTGGGCCGAGGCGACCGTCCGGCTCGCGCGGGAGGGGCGGGACGGTCGG
>SLSQ01000270.1 GCA_007130355.1 Trueperaceae bacterium | reverse complement strand
GGGCGGCTCCGGTCGCGGCGCCGGTCGCGAGGCGTAGCGGGCGAAGCCGTTCCGGACCAGGCTGCGGACCGTGCCGACCGGCACCTCCGCCGCTTCGGCCAGGGCGACGCCGGACGCCGCCCCGCCGATCCGGACGAGCGTCTCGAGCGCGCGGCGTTGCGGGGCTCGGCGCGCGTCGGCCAGGCGCGGATCGTCCGGCGGGACGGCGGGCTCGAGCACCGTCGCCTGCGGCCGCCGTTCGGTCACCGACTCGAGCAGCAGTCCCTCCTCCCGAAGCGCCGTCCATCGCTCCGGGTCGAGGGACTCCGCCGGGATCCAGGCGTCGGCGTCCGTGCCGTCGGGGACCTGCGCCGCGTCGAGGATCCGCACGCGGTGTTCGAGCTCCGGCCGGAGGCCGGGGAGGTGCAGGCTCGCGAGGACGACCCCGGGCGGAGCGGCGGTCCGCTGCGCCTCGGCGACGATCCAGGCCACCGTCGGCGGCGGCAGCCACGGCCGGTCGTCGAGCAGGTCGATCGCCTCCTTCAGTTCGAAGGCGCGCAGGTCGGAGGTCTCCTCGGCGGCGACCACGACGCCGACGCGCGGTCCTCCGCGCCAGGGGACGACCACGCGGCGCCCGGTCCAGCCGTCCCCGTCGCCGGCGTGCGCGGCGTGCGGGGCCGGCCCGGTCCCGTGCGGCGCCGTCCAGCGCAGCGGTGCGAGCGGGAGCGGCAGGAGCACGTCGAAGGCGAGCGGCACGGCGCGAGGATACCGCGCCCCCGCGGTATCCTCGGACCATGACCGAGCGACGGGACTACCGATCCGCGGGCGTCGACCTCGACGCCGCCGACGCCGCCTTGGACGGCATCCGCGCGTCGGTCGCCGCCACCTACGACGACCGGGTCCTGGCCGGACTAGGGGCGTTCGGCGGCCTGTTCGACGCCTCCGGACTCCCCGACCGTCCGGTCCTGATCGGCACCGTCGACGGCGTCGGCACCAAGACCCGCGTCGCCGCCGCGACCGGGCGTTGGGACGGCATCGGAACCGATCTGGTCCACCACTGCGTGAACGACCTGTTGGTGCAGGGCGGCCGCCCGCTGTTCTTCCTCGATTACCTGGCCTCGGCGCGCCTCGAGCCGGAGACGGTCGTGCGCGTGGTTCGGTCGGTCGCCGACGCCTGCCGCGGCGTCGGCATGCCGCTGCTCGGCGGCGAGACGGCGGAGATGCCGGGCGTGTACGCGGACGGCGAGCTCGACGTGGTCGGCGCCGCCATCGGCGTGGCGGCACGGGACCGGATCGTGGACGGCTCCGCCGTGACGGAAGGCGACCGGATCCTCGGCCTCGCCTCGGGCGGCCTGCAGACGAACGGCTACAGTCTGGCCCGGGCGGTGCTCGACGGGGCCTACGACGCCCCGATGCCGGACGGCCGTTCCGTCGCCGATCACCTGCTCGAGCCGCACCGCTCGTTCCTGCCGGCGGTGGCGCCGCTGCTCGACGCCGGTCTGGTGCGGGGCGCCGCGCACGTCACCGGCGGCGGCCTGCCCGGGAACCTGCCGCGGGTCCTGCCGGACGGACTGGGCGCCACGATCCATGGCGGGTGGGAGGAACCGGCGATCTTCGGCCGGATCCGCGAGGCCGGCCGCGTGCCGGAGGAGGAGATGCGTCGCGCCTTCAACCTGGGCGTCGGCTTCGTGCTGATCGTGGCCGAAGCGGAGGTCGCCCGCGTGCGGGCGACCTGTCCGGAACCGTTGATCGACGTCGGCCGGGTGGTGGCCGGCGCCGGGGTGCGCTGGGCCTGACGGCCCGCCCGCCTCAGGGCTGCGCGGGCGGGGCCGGCTGGGTGCGGGGCGCCTGACCCCCGAGGCCCATGCCGCTCAGGTCCAGAAGGAAGTTGTTGTCGGACGGCAGCATGACCGTCTGGATGCCGGGCGCGAGCCGCTGCGCCACCTCCAGCTGGATCATCTCCGGGTTGTCGCGGAGCGCCTCGCCGCGCAGGCGGAGCGCTTCGGCCTCCCCTTCGGCGCGGGCGATCTCGGCGTCACGCTCCCCCTCGGCCTCGATCACGCGCCGCATCGCGGCGACCTCCGCCTGACGGCGGCGGTTCTCCTCGACCTCGACCTGCTGTTCGGCGGCCTGCTTCTCCTCGATCGCCGTCGTGATCGAGGCGGGGATGCGGATGTCGCGCAGCAGCACGGCGCGCAGTTGGATGTTGTCGCGTTCGAGCGCGTTCCGGAGGCTCTCCTCGACGTCGAGCTGCAGATCGGTACGGAGCGAGCTGATCAGGTCGGCCGCCTGGTAACGGCCGATCGCGTCACGGATCTGCGTGCGCACCTCGGGCCGCAGTCGGACCTGCTGGAAGTTCGGACCGATGTCGCGGTGCAGACGCGGCACCTGCGTGCGGTCGAGCTGGAAGATGATGGTGGCGTCGACGTTGATCTCGAGGCCTTCGCTGCTGCGGCCGGTGACCTGGTCGTTCGTCTCGGTGGCGAGGGTCAGTTCCTTCTGGCGCACGTCGTAGAGCGTGACCTGCTGCAGGACCGGCAGCACCAGGTGGATCCCTTCGTCCAGGCCCTCCTCCTGGACGCCTCCGAACACGTTGAACACGACGCCGACGTTGCCGGCGGGAACCACCACGTACGCCTGCGAGAGGCCGCCGATCACGAGGCCCGCGAGGGTGAGGGCGACGCCGAGGTTGCGAACGGCCATCTTGGCCATCTGGGTTCCCTGGACGGCGAGCGCGACGCCGACGACCAGGAGGATGAGCGCGAGGAAGATCACGGGGTTCATGCCGCTCATCCTACCGTTCGTCGGCGTCGCGCGGTCTTCCCACACGGACCGCTTCGGCGCGCGCTGCCGCCTCGCCGTGCTTCGCCTGCGGAAGCGTCACCACGAACAGCGTGCCCTCGCCCGCACGGGAGGTGACCGCGACCTCCCCACCGTGCTGGTGCACGATCCAACGGACGATCGCGAGCCCGAGGCCCGATCCGTTGCCGCGGCCGGAGCGGGCGCCGTCGACCCGGAAGAACCGGTCGAACAGGTGCGGGACGGCGTCCTGCGGGATCCCGGGGCCGTCGTCGAGCACCTCGAGCCGCACCGTGCCGTCGCGCTCCGTCTCGAGCGCCAGCCGCACGTGGCGCGCGCCGGCCTCGAGCGCGTTCTGCACCAGGTTCAGCACCACCTGCTTGAGGCGGGCCGGATCGCCCTCGACCTCGACCACCGGGCCGGGCGTGTCGACCGCGACCTCGGCGTCGCCGGCGACCGGGGCGACCTCCATGTGGACCGCTTCGAGCACCTCGACCAGGTTCATCGGCTCCTTGGAGATGCGGAAGCCGGCGTCGGCCCGGGCGAGCTCGAGCAGGTCTCCGACCAGTTTGCCCATCCGGTCCGCCTCGCGCCGGATCACGGTGAGGCTGTCGATCTGCTCCGGGTCCGGCTCGGTGCGGCGCAGCAGGTAGTTCGCGTGACCGGCGATCGCCGTCACCGGCGTGCGCAACTCGTGGCTGGCGTCGGCGGTGAAGCGTCGCTGGGTCTCGAACGACTCCTGCAGCCGGTCGAGCATGTGGTTCAGGGTGACGGCCAGCTCCCGCATCTCGTCGTCGCTGACCGGCACGGGTACGCGGTGCGAGAGGTCGCGGCCGGTGACGCGAGCGGCGGCCTGCGTGACCCGCTCGAGCGGGCGCAGCACCTGCCGTGAGAGCAGGAACACGCCGGCCGCGAAGATCACGAAGGCGATCAGGACCGTCAGTCCCAAGTCCTGCGCCAGCTGTTCGAGGGTGGCGGCGACGTTGCTGGCGGGTACGCCCACGAAGACGGCGGCGGTGAGGGCGATCCGCTCGTTCGGGAACGCCAGCCGGCCGACGTCGCCGAGCACCTGCAGCTGCTCGCCCGACTCGAGGACCACGCCGGCGGTGACGCTCCCCGACTGCAGCATCTCGGCGAGAGCGGCGTCCTGGAGCATGGCGACCAGGCTCTCGTCGGTCGGGTTCGGGCGGAAGCGAGCCGGTTCGACGTACGGAACCCCGCTCCGGACGGCGTCCGGCTCGTCGGGGATCTCCTCGTCCCGACCGAGGATCACGATCTCGTAGTAGGCGTCGCCCGGCAGCTGCCGCAGGCCCTCGAGCACGGCGCCCGAGGAGAGGTCGGTGAGCGCCTGGCGGGCGCGTTCCTCGAGCGACGCGGTGAGCGAGCGTTCGGTGAGGAGGTAGACCGACACGGCGACGGCCGACAGCACCAGGACGAAGAACGCCCCGTAGAAGAGGGTGAGCCGCAGGCGGAGGGTCACGGTCGGACTCGGCTCACTCCTCGCGGAGGACGTAGCCGACGCCGCGGACCGTATGGATCACGCGCCGTTCGCCGGCCGCCTCGAGCTTGCGGCGGAGGTAGCCGACGTAGACGTCGACGACGTTGCTGCCGCCGGTGTACTCGGGCCACACCTTCTCTTCGATCTCGAAGCGGTTGAACACCTTGCCGGGGTTGCGGGCGAACAGCTCGAGCAGCTCGAACTCCTTGGCGGAGAGCTCGATCCGGCGGCCGTCGCGGAACGCCTCGCGTCCGTCGAGGTTCATCACCAGGTCGGCGACGCGCACCTCGCCGGTGACGGCGGGGTTCACGCGGCGCAGGTGGGCGCGGACGCGGGCGAGCAACTCCTCGATGCTGAACGGCTTGACCAGGTAGTCGTCGGCGCCGGAGTCGAGGCCGACCACCTTGTCGTCGACCGAGTCCTTGGCGGTGAGGATGATGATCGGGGTGTTGCTCGTCTTGCGGATGCGGCGGGCGACCTCGAGTCCGTCGAGGACCGGGAGCATCAGGTCGAGCACGACCAGGTCGGGGTTGAGTTCGCGGAACTTGCTGAGGCCGGTGACGCCGTCGTAGGTGACGACCGTCTCGTACTCCTCGGCCTGCAGCTCGAGATCGATGAACTTCGCGATCTCCTTTTCGTCCTCGACGATCAGGATCAGGGG
>SLSQ01000118.1 GCA_007130355.1 Trueperaceae bacterium | reverse complement strand
CCACCTCCGCCACGGCATGCGCGAGCGCCTCCGGGCCGGGCCGGCCGGCGGCGGCACGTCGCAGGGCGCGCACCGGCGTCCACGGATCGTCCGGGGCGCCGGAGCCCGCCGGTCGTCCGGACGGTCGTTCCGACGCGGTCACAGGTCGAGCGCCAAGCGCTCGCGGTGGAAGGTCCGCAGGCCGAAGGCCAGGAGCGCGGCGGCGGCGGTCCAGGCGGCCGCACCGATCCAGAGCATGGCGCGCGCGTCCAGGACGGCGGCACCGGTCGCCTGGGCGACCACGAGCCCGACGACCGGGAGCACCACGATCCCGCCCAGCTGGTACGCCTCCTGGAAGGTGCGGACGCGGGCGGAGACGACCACCGTGGCGCCCAGACCCGCGAGCGCGACCGCGGGGCCGACGAAGAGCGCGAGCGGAAGCCATACGGAGGCCGGCAGGAACGGGCCGCCGGTCAACGGCCAGGCGGCGACGGTGACCACGACCGCGTAGGCCGCCGTGCCGGCCAGGCCGACCGCGACGGCCGGCACCCAGGCGGCGAGGAGCTTGCCGAGGAACAGGTCCCGTGCGCGCACCGGCGCGTGGAGCAGCGCTTCGAGCGTGCCGCGCTCCTTCTCGCCGGCGAAGGCGTCGGCCGCGATCACGCTCGCGACCATGAGGGGCACGATCAGCATCAGGGGCGCGAACAGACGCCCGAGGGCGAGGGCCAGCGCGCGCCCGCTGGGGTCGAGCCGGTCGAGGTCGGCCCGGACCCCGTCCGGGAGGGCGGCGAGCAGGGGTTCGAGGTCGCCCGCCAGATCGAGCGCGCCGCCGTCGCCGGCGAAGCGCACGAGCGCGATCAGCGCGAGCGGGATGATCACCTGGATCAGGGCCGGGACGAGGATCAGCGGAAGCACGACCGCTCGGGTCCGCAGGACGACCTGAACGTCCCGACGGGCGAGCGCTCGCACGGCTCGCAGGTCGACGCCGCCGCGGGCGGAGCCGCTCACGCCGCCCGCTCGCGCGCGTACACGGCGGCGTAGACCTCCTCGAGGGAGGCGAGGACCGGTTCGAGGCGGAGGAGGTCGACCTCGGCGGCGACCAGCGTGCGCGCGACGCGGGGCGCGGCGTCGGCCCCGACGTTCAGGCGCAGCCGCGCGGCGCCGACGGGGAGCGGCGAGGCGTCCGCCTCGAGGACGGACGTGCACGGAAGGTCGGCCTCGGCGAGCGCTCGCGCGGCCCCCTGCGCCTGCGCGGCCGGGACGTCGATCTCGAGGCGGTCCGCGCCGAAGCGGGCGGCCAGCTCGGACGGCGTGCCTTCGGCGGCGACCGCTCCGTCCCGCAGCACGACCACTCGGTCGGCCAGGCGTTGCGCCTCGCCGAGGTCGTGGGTGCAGAGCAGGACCGTCTTGCCGTGGACCCGCGCCAGGTCGGCGATCCAGGCGCGCAGGTCGCGCGCCGCGAGCGGGTCCAGCCCGGCGCTCGGCTCGTCGAGGAAGTAGAGGTCCGGGTCGTGCAGGGCGCAGCGCGCCAGCGCCAGCCGCTGCGTCATGCCGCGGCTGAACGTCGCCACGCGGTCGTCGCCGCGGGCCGCCAGTCCGAAGCGCGCGAGGACGCCGTCGATCGCGGCCTCCTCCCGTACCACCGGCACGCCGTAGAGCGCGGCGTAGAGACGCAGGTTCGCGCGGCCGGAGAGGCGCGGGTCGAGGGACGGGCGTTCGGTGGAGACGCCGGTCCGGCGCCGGAGCGCGTCCCCGTCCCGCCACGGATCGAGGCCGAGCACGGTCGCCTCGCCGGCGTCCGCCGCCAGCACGCCGTTGAGGAGGCGCACGACGGTGGTCTTGCCGGCCCCGTTGTGGCCGAGCAGGGCGGTGATCGTGCCGCGGGCGACCCGGAGCGCCAGCCGGTCGACCGCCACTTCGTCTCCGAAGCGGCGCACCAGCCCGCGGGCGTGGATCGCGGGCGCCTCCTCGCTCACGAACCCCGCTGCAGGCCGATGGACACGTACTTCGTCTCCAGGTACTCCTCGATGCCCCAGGGGCCGCCCTCGCGACCGATGCCGGACTGCTTCGTGCCGCCGAACGGGGCGTAGGGGGCGCTCGGGACGCCGTCGTTGACGCCGACGATGCCGTAGTCGAGCGCTTCGGCCGTCTCCCAGGCACGCGTCAGGTCGCGCGTGTACAGGTAGGCGGCGAGCCCGAACGGCGTGGCGTTCGCCATGCGTACCGCGTCCTCGTCCCGGTCGAAGGTCGCGATCGGAGCGACCGGCCCGAACGTCTCCTCCTGCATCATCAGCATCTCCTGCGTCGCGCCGCTCAGGACCGTCGGCAGGAAGCGCAGGCCCGACTCGGCCCGGCCGCCGGTGCGGACGGTGGCGCCCTTGGCGACGGCGTCCTCGAGGTGGCGTTCGACCTTGCCGCGGGCCGCCTCGTCGACCAGCGGACCGACGTCGGTGGCCTCGTCGAGGGGATCGCCGAGCACGAGCGCTTCGGCGGCGGCGACGTAGCGCTCGGTGAACGGTTCGGCCACCGAGGCGTGCACGAAGATCCGGTTCGTGCAGACGCAGGTCTGGCCGGCGTTGCGGAACTTGCAGGCGATCGACTCGACGACCGCACGGTCGAGGTCGGCGTCCTCGAACACGAGGAACGGCGCGTGCCCGCCGAGTTCGAGGCTGATCCGCTTGATCGTCTCGGCGCTCTGGCGGTAGAGGATCCGCCCGACCTCGGTGCTGCCGGTGAAGGTGATCTTGCGGATGCGCGGATCGGCCATCAGGACGTCGCTGAGCGGGACCGGGTCGGCGGCCGGAAGGACCTGCAGCGTACCGTCCGGACCGCCCGCCTCGCGCCACAGTTCGGCCAGGAGGAGCGCCGTCACCGGGGACTGTTCGGCCGGCTTGTGCACGAAGGTGCAGCCGGCGGCCAGCGCCGGGGCCGCCTTGCGCGTCACCATCGCCGCCGGGAAGTTCCAAGGGGTCACGGCGTAGACCGGTCCGACGGGGCTCCGCAGGGCGAGCGCCCGCTTGTGCGGGGCGTGCGTCGGGAACTCCGTCCCGTAGACGCGGGCGGCCTCCTCGGCGTACCAGCGCACGAAGCCGGCCGCGTAGGCGACCTCGCCGCGCGACTCCTTGATCGGCTTGCCCATCTCGAGCGTCATGGCGCGCGCCAGACGTTCCCGGTCGCGCAGCATCAGGTCGTGCCAGCGCCGCAGCACCTCGGCCCGTTCGAACGCGGTCGTGCGGCGCCAGCGCTCGAACGCCGCCCAGGCCACGTCCGCCGCCTCCTTCGCCGCGGCACGGCCGGCGTCGCCGGACAGGTCGGCGATCTCCGCGACGGTCGCGCCGTCGATCGGGCTGCGGACGGGGAAGGCGCGGTCCGACGTCCGCCACGCGTCGGTCAGGTAGCGTCGTTCGATCGCCTGGAACTCGCTCATGGGACGAGCATAGCCCGCGATCCTAATCGGGTCCGACGTCGTGCCGCCAGAGGTCGTCGACCGTCTCGGCGCGGCGCGCGAGGTGGGGCGCGCCGTGCTCGATCGTCACCTCCGCCGGCCGCAGCGACGAGGCGTAGTTCGATTCCATCGAGGTTCCGTAGGCGCCCACCTGGCCGACCTCGAGCAGATCGCCCACGCCCGCGGCCAAGGTCCGGTCGCGGCCGAGCCGGTCGGCGTTCTCGCAGAGGGGGCCCTGCACCTCGCCGCGCGCCACCGGCGCCGGCGGGCGTCCGGGAACGGGAACGACCCGAATCGGATGCTCGGCGCCGTAGAGGGCCGGCCGTGCCAGCTGAGCCATGCCGGCGTCGCAGATCCAGTGCACGGTCGCGCCCTCCTTGCGGGCGAGCACGCGCGTCAGCAGGCGGCCGGCGTCCGCCGTCGGCCAGCGCCCCGGTTCGAGGATCAGCCGCAGGCCGCGGGAACGCACGAACGGGAGGACCGCCGCGGCGAACGGAGCGAGGTCGGCGTCGGGCGCGAAGCCGCCGCCGAGGTCGACGGTGCGCGCGCCGTCGAAGCGGTCGAACAGCGGCGCGAGCAGGTCGAGGATGCGGGGGTGCGTCGACGCGTCGGCGAGCATCGATCCGGCGTGCACGTGGAAGCCGTCCAGTACGCCGTCGGCGGCGACCTCGGCCGCCAGGGCCGCGGCGCGGCCCGGCGGCAGGCCGAACTTGGAGTCGGCCGCGCCGGTCGCCAGGTGCGGATGGGTGCCCGGATCGAACCCCGGGTTCACGCGGATCAGGAAGCGGGTGCGGCCGGGACCGTCGCCGCGCCAGGCGCGCCACTGATCCTCGGAGTCGAGGCTCGCGAGGGCGGCGCCGGCGTCACGTGCGCGGCGGCGCAGCTCCGGCCCCTGGCCCGGACCGCCGATCAGCAGACGCTCGCCCGGGATGCCGGCACGCACCGCTCGCGCCAGCTCCCCCTCGGTGATCGTCTCGGCGCCGGCTCCGGACGCCGCCACCAGCGCCAGCAGGGCGGTCGACGGGTTCGCCTTGACCGCGTAGCGGAACTCGGCGTCGGGAAAGGCGGCCCGCAGGGCGCCGAAGCGCGCGCGGATCCGGTCCAGGTCCAGCAGGTGGAGCGGCGTCCCATGGCGCTCGGCGAGGGCGTGCATCTGCGCGTCGTTCATGCCGCAAGGTAGCAGGCGACCGCGTTCTCGGCCGGGTCGTCGCGGGCCGGAGCGGCTGCTAGGCTGACGGCCATGAACCGAACGGTCCGGCGTGCCGAGGAGCAGAAGGAACGAAGACAGGAGCGGGAGAAGGCGAAGGCGAAGGCCGAGGCCCGCAAGCGACGCGAGGAGCGGCGCGCGATGGCCCGCAAGCGACGGGAGGAGCGCGCCGCGGCCCGGGCCGCGGGCAGCGCCGACGGGGCGGCCGACGCGAAGGAGTCGGGCGCCGACGGGGCGGTCGAGCAGGAGGCCGGCCCCCCGAAGCGGCGCGGGTCGAACCCCGGCCGCTTCGCGGGCGTCCTGCTGTTCGCGACCGTCTT
>SLSQ01000223.1 GCA_007130355.1 Trueperaceae bacterium | reverse complement strand
GGCCCCGACGCGCCCCGCGCCGGAGCGGGAGTCGCCGTGACCGGGGCGCAGCTCGCGCGGGTGCGGGCGGCGCTCGAGGCGCACCGCGCGCGACCGACCGACTTCCCGACCGACGGCCTTCGGCGTGCGGCGGTCCTCGTCCCCCTGGTGCTGCACCCGGACGGGCCGCGCCTGCTGTTCACCGTGCGCTCCGCCGCGCTGCGGCACCACGCCGGCCAGATCGCCTTCCCCGGCGGCGGCGCGCACGCCGGCGAGACGCCCGAGGCGTGCGCCGTGCGCGAAGCGGCCGAGGAGGTCGGGTTGGCCGTACCGCCCGGCGGCCTGCTGGGGCGGCTCAGCCCGCTGCCGTCGCCGGCGAACTACCTGGCGGTACCGGTGGTCGCGGCGGTGCCGGCGCCGGTCCGGCTGACGCTCGATCCGGACGAGGTGGCCGAGACGTTCGAAGCGCCGCTCGCCGAACTCGCCGCGATCCGCCCCGAGACCGAGGAGCGCACCTTCCGCGGCACCGTCCGGGTGCTCCATCGCTACCGCTGGCGGGGGCGCGACGTCTGGGGCTTCACCGGCAACGTGGTGCACGAGCTGCTCGCGGTCCTCGGCCCGGAAGGGAGCGGCGGCGCGCGGGCGGCGGAGCCGGACGCGCCGGGGACGACGCCGGCGGGAGGGGCGTCGTGAAGCGCCGCGACCTGCGGGTCCGGGTCGGGAAGACCAAGGTGCCGTTCTCGCCCGGCCAGATCATCGACGGCCTGCAGGCCGCCGGCGTCCTCACCGACGACGCGCTGCGCATCGCCAGCGACGTCGAGCGCCGCCTGCAGGAGAAGGGCGACCGTACCGTCCCGCTCGAGACGTTGCGCGAGGTGGTCGGCGAGCGGGTCCGCGACGTCGCCGGTCGTGAGGCGGCCGAGCACTGGAGCCGGCAGACACCGCCGTTCGTGCCGATCGTGCTCGAACGCCGCAGCGGCGAACCGACCAGCTTCTCGCGCCGCACCCTGACCGGCTCGCTCGAGAAGCTCGGCCTCGGGTTCAAGGAGGCCTGGTCGCTGGCGCAGCAGGTCGAGCAGGGCATCCGCGCCGAAGGGCTCGACCGCATCCCGGAGGGGGAGCTGCCGCAACGGGTCGCGCTGGCGCTCGAGGCGCGCTACGGCCGCGAGCAGCGGCTGCGTTACGAGGCGACGCTCGGCCGCGCCTCCGACCTGATGGTCATCGAGGACGACGACTCGCGCCTGCCGTACTCGCGCGGGGTGCTGGCCCGCTCGCTGACGGCGATCGGACTGGCGCCCGAACTGTCGTACCAGGTCGCCAAGCGGACCGAGGAGGTCCTCTGGCGCCAGAGCGGCGGCGTGGTGCACCACGACGAGGTCCGTCTGCGCGTGCGGCGGCTGCTGGTCGAGATGGCGGGCGAGGAGTTCGCCCGCCGCTACGACCTGATGCGGGCCGTACGCCGGCCGGAACGCCCGATCGTGGTGCTGATCGGCGGCACCGCCGGCGTCGGCAAGTCGGACCTCGCCGCCGAGCTCGGCTACCGGCTGGGCCTGGTGCGGGTGGTGTCGAGCGACTCGGTGCGGCAGGCGCTGCGGTCGCTGATCAGCCCCGACCTGTCGCCGGTCCTGCACGCCTCGAGCTACGAGGCGTGGCAGGCGGATCTGCTGCCGGCCGAACGGGAGCGGATCGAACCGAAGCCGCACCGCGTGGTGCGCGGCTTCCACGCTCAGGTGCAGCAGCTCGGCACCGCCCTGCGCGCGATCGCCGAACGCAACGTGACCGAGGCCACCTCGATGGTGCTGGAGGGGATCCACGTCGTGCCCGGCTCGAGCCCCGGGCCGGTCGAGGGCGCCACCACGGTCGAGCTGATGCTCCACGTCGAGGACGAGGACCTGCACGCCTCCCGCTTCGCGCGGCGGGAGGGGAAGACCGGCATGCGGCGGCCGAAGGCGCCGTACCTGAAGCACTTCAAGGAGATCCGCATGCTGCAGGCGTGGCTGGTGGCGCGCGCCAAGGAGCACGGCGTGCCGGTCGTCGACGTGGCCGACCTGGACGAGGCGGTCGACCGCTCGGTCGAGCACGTGCTGGACGTGCTCCTGGCCGAGGGCTCCGTCGTCGATCCGGACGGAGGCGACCGTTCGGGCGCGAGCACGTACACTGCGGCCGGAGGATCCGCATGAGCGAGCCGACCGGCGCCGGCGACGCGCCGTCCATCCGCACCGAACGCCTCGGCAAACGGTACGGCCGTCGTCCGATCGTCCGCGACCTGACCTTCCAGGTCCGACCGGGCGAGGTGTACGCCCTGGTCGGCCCGAACGGCGCGGGGAAGACCACCGTCATCCGGCTCGTGTCCGGTCTCGCCTTCCCGAGCGAGGGGAGGGTCGAGATGCTCGGCCACGACCCGCACGCCCGACCGGACGTGCGCGCCCGCCTCGGCGCGGTGGTCGAGGCGCCCGCCGCCTTCTACCCGTACATGACCGGCCGCGCGAACCTGCGGCTGCACGCCCGCCTCGCCGGCGGCGTGGACCCGGACCGCATCGACGAGCTGCTCGAACGGATGGAGCTCGGCAGCGCCGCCGACCGCAAGGTCGGCGTCTACAGCCTCGGGATGCGGCAGCGGCTCGGCGTGGCCGGCGCGCTGCTGACCCGTCCGGAGGTGCTGATCCTCGACGAACCGGCCAGCGGCATGGATCCGCTTTCCCTCCACCTGGTGCACCGGGTGCTCCAGGAGGCGGCGGCCGAAGGGGCCGCGGTGCTCCTCTCGACCCACCACCTGGACGAGGTCGCCGCCTACGGGCACCGGGTCGGGATCCTGGAGGAGGGGGTGCTGATCGACGAGGTCGACCTCGACCGCCGGCGCGGGCGCTACCGGCTCCAGGTCGACGACGCGCATGCCGCCCGGCACGTGCTGCAGGCGCAACCGTGGGCCCAGGAGGTCTACCTCCGCGCCGGCCGCGTGATCGTGCAGATCCCCGACCGCGGCGACGTCGCCCGCCTGGCGCCGACCCTGCTGCAGGAGGGACGCGCGGTGACCGAGCTGACCGAGGACGTCTTCGACCTGCGCGCCTACTACCGCGAGCGGGTGGTCGCCGAACGGGTCCGCCGCACGCAGGTCGACGAGCCGGTCGGCCCCCTGCCCGATGCGCCGCCCGCCGACGCTCCGGAAGGGGCCGGACGGTGAGCGCGCTGCTGCGGATGGAGTTCGGCAAGCTCGCGCGCCTGACCAGCGTGCGGGCCGCCGCGGTGCTGTTGCTCGTGTTTCCGGCGCTCTGGTCGTACGCGCCCGGCATCCACGAGGTGTACGGCTTCTTCCTGGTGTCCGGGTTCCAGGTGCCGGCGCTCAGCCTGCTCTCCTCGATGGAGTTCCTGATGCCGCTGCTGATGGCGATCGTGGCGGCCGAACTGGTGGGGATCGAGGCTACCCACGGCACCCTTCCGACGGTGCTGCTGCGGCCGGTGACGCGCTCCGCCTGGCTGCTCGCGAAGCTCCTCGTGCTCGCCGTCTTCCCGTTCGTGGCGATGGGCACGTTCCTGCTCGCCTCGCTCGCCGCGGGCCTCCCGTTCGGGTTCGAGGCGTTCCTGGGCGGCACCGGCCTCGGCCAGGGCGGGTTGACCGGCCAGGGGATGCTGACGCCGGCCGCCGCGATGCGCGAACTGCTGGGCGCCTACGCGATGGCGGCGCTGTCGCTGGTGCCGATCACGCTGCTCGCGGTGCTGGCCACGGTGATCGTGATGAACGCCGCCGCCGGCGCGCTGGCGACCGTGTCGGTGCTGATCGTGATGAACCTGCTCGTCGTCTTCCCGGCGCTCGAGCCGTACCTGCTCACCACCCACCTGCAGGCGTACGCCGACCCGGTGGCCGGCCTTCCCTGGGTGCTGACGCTGGTCGCCCTCTACTCGGCGGCGTTCGCGGCGTTCGCGGTGGTGCTGTTCGAGCGCAAGGACTTCTGATGGACGCCGTCGGCCCGCCGCGCCTCCGCATGCGCTCGTCCCTGCGCGCCTTCGTGCGCTCCTCCGCGCGGCGCTTCGCCCTCGCCGCGGCGCTCCTCGTCGCCGTCGCCTGGGCCGGCGTCGGCGCGTCGGCGCAGGAGCCACCGGAACCGCCGGAGCTCGAGCCGTGGACCCCGCCCCTCGCGACGGTGCCGTATACGGTCCAGGTCGCCGCCCTCAGCGACGCCGAGGCGGCGATCGACCTGTCGACCGCGCTGCTGCGCGAACGCTACCCGGCGTACGTGGTGCGCGCCGAGGGGGCGGCCGGCGCCGTCTACCGGGTGCGGGTCGGCGCCTTCGGCGACCGCGCCACCGCCGACCGCTACGCGCGGGCGATGGGGGACCGCCCGGGCGGCGCCCCCCGCCCGGCGCTGGCCGAGGCGATCCCGGCCGGCATCCTGCCGATCGCGCCCACCCGCCTGACCACGCTCGGGGCGGGGGAGACGGCGGCGGTGCTGCCGTGGAACGAAGACCGGATCGTGGTGCGGGTCGGCGCGGAGGGCGGCATCGGCCGCTACGCCGTCGAGGGCGCCGACGCTGTCTTCGACGCCTGGTGGGCCGCCCACGACCCGGACGGCGAACGGCGCGAGGTGGCGCGCCTCTCGCTCGACGACGCGGCGCTTGAGGGCGACACGACGGAGGTGCTCGAGGCGCTGTTCCGGCAGCGGCTGCGCCTGGTCGAGGAACGCAGCGGGCTCGCGCCCGAGACGCTCGAGGCGCGCGCCGTACGGGGCGAACCGGGCGACCGTTGGATCGCGGCGTACCGAACGGTCGGGGCGGGCGACCGTATCCACGGCGTCGCGCTCGCCGACGCCGACCCCGCCGACCGCGACCCGGACGCCTGGCTCGGCGAGCCGCCGCCCGAGCCGGACGCCCCGATCCTGCAGGTGGGCGCCCACGATCGCACGCCCGACCCGGAGGTCGCCGGCGACGGCTGGCTGGCCGAGGCGGACGACGAGTGGACGGTGCTCGAGAGCTCCGGCTCGCGCTGGCGAGCGCTGGTCGGAACCCCCGTCACCGGCGCCCGCGACCTGC
>SLSQ01000117.1 GCA_007130355.1 Trueperaceae bacterium | reverse complement strand
GCGCCCGCCGACCGTGCCCCCTCCGGACCGGATCCGGACCGGGCGCCGCGGCACTGGGCCGAGACGGTCGCCCGCCGGCACCTCGAGCGCGCCGGTTGGACCTGCCTCGACGCCGCCGCGGTCGTGCCGGGCGGCGAACTGGACCTGGTCATGCGCTCCGGCGGCACCGTCGTCGTGGTCGAGGTGCGGCAGCGCGCCTCGACCCGCTACGGCACGCCGGCCGAAACGCTGCGGCGCGGCAAGCGGCAGCGCCTGCGCCGCTCGGCCCGACTCTGGGCCCGTCGGCACGCGCGGCGCTGCGGCCTGCCCGACCCGCCGCGGATGCGGATCGACGCGGTGCTCGTCACCGGCGGCCGGTCGGCCCCTCGGATCGACCACCTCGAGGACGTGGCCTGAACGCCCCGGCCTACTTCGGCAGGCCGCGTCCGATCGCGCCGCCGGCGACCTGCAGCGTCGTCGCGTGCAGCGCGTCGTTCTCGATCGCGTGCCGCATCGTCGCCACGACCTCGTCCGGACGGATCAGCCGTCCGAGCGGCACCTGCTCGAGCAGTCGGGCGCGCGCCTGCTCCGGCATGCCGTCCAGGATCGGCGTCGCGACGTACCCCGGCGCGATCCCCACCACCCGCACGCCCGCCACGCCCTGCGCGTGCAGCTCCCCTGCCAGGATCTTGGGCCAGATCGCCAGCGCCGCCTTGGTCGACGCGTAGTTCAGCTGGCCGAGCTCGCCGACGGCGTTGACCGAGGACACGACGAACACGATCCCGCCTTCGCCGCCGTCGATCGTACGGGCGAGTCCCTCGCGCACCGTGAGGAACGAGCCGGTCAGGTTCACGTCGACCACCGAGCGGAACCGGTCCAGGCTCATCGTGCGGGTCACGCGACCGTCCTGCACGCGGACGGTGAAGGCGTCCTGGAAGATGCCGGCGCACGGCAGCGTCACGTGCACCGCTCCGAAGCGCGCGACCGCGCGGTCGAACAGCGCGACCACGTCCGCTTCGTTCGTGACGTCGACCTCGACCGCTTCCGCCTCGCCGCCGGCGTCGCGGACCCGATCGGCGACCTCCTCGAGCGGGGCCCGACGCAGGTCCCCGAGGACGACTCGGGCGCCGTGGCGGGCGAACGTCTCGGCGGCGGCGGCGCCGATACCGCTCGCGGCGCCGGTGATCACGACGACGGCGTGCTTCAGCTCCATGCCGGCACCGTACCGCGCGCGCTACCGTGCGTGCATGACGTCGCCCCCGCGCCCCCCGCGCGTCAAGATCTGCGGGATCGCCCGCCCCGAGGACGCCCTGGCCGCCGAAGCGGCCGGCGCCGACGCCATCGGCCTGATCTTCGCCGAGCACAGCCGCCGCTACGTCGAACCGGCGCAGGCCCGGCGGATCGCCGACGCCGTCGGGCCGTTCCTGGTCCGGGTCGGGGTGTTCGTCGACGCCGACGCCCCCACGATCGAACGGATCGCGGGCGCTGCGCGGCTCGACGCCGTGCAGCTGCACGGACGCGAACCGGACGCGCTCGCCGCACGCCTCCGGTCCCGCTTCCGCGTGATCCGGGCGGTGTCGTTCGGTCCCTCCGTCACGCCGCGGGCGTTCGACCAGCGGCCGTGCGACGCGGTCCTGCTGGACGGGCTGCGGCCCGGGAGCGGCGAGGCGTTCGACTGGGCGGCGGCCCGCGCCTGGCGCGGAGACCGCCGACTGGTGCTCGCGGGCGGCCTCGACCCGGACACGGTGGCCGACGCGGTCCGGGCGTTGCGGCCGTACGCCGTCGACGTCGCCTCGGGGGTCGAAGCGTCGCCCGGCGTCAAGGACCCGGAGCGGATCGCCGCCTTCGTGCGGAACGCGCGGGGGGCGTAGCCGGGCGCGCCCGGAGCGCGCGGTTCGCCGGCGAACCGCGCGGCGGCGCCTCGGACCTTCGGATCCTAGGCCGGGCGCGGCTCCCGCCGCGCCCGTCTCGGCACGAGCCCCGCGGCGGCTAGGCGATGGTGGAGGGGAATCTCCCGGTTCTCCACAGTTATCCACAGGAGGCGGGCGCGTTGGGGAGAACGGCCGCGAGCGCCGACGGAGACGGGACCGGCGTGGCGGCGAACGCCAGAAGCGCCGTCCTGGACGCTCGTCCTTCGATTCGAACGCGGTCGCGCGGCGCTACCAGACGGCCGCGCGGCTTGTCAAGAGCGGGACGGTATCCACAGGACGGCGCCCCTTTTCCCCAAGGGCGGCCGGGGTGGGTGGCCGACCGGGCGGGCGCCGAGTAGGATGGGGCCGAAACGCACCGCACCCTGCGCCCGGCCGCGTGCGACGGCCCCCGCCCACGAGGCGCCCGAGGAGGAGCCCCGCCGTGACCATCGTGACGATCGCCGACGCCCGCCGCTTCTCGCTGGACGCCGTCCAGCGCAGCCTGCTGCTGCGCGAGCCGGACCTGGACGTCGAGCTTCTCTGCTTCGAGGCCGGCCAGGTCGACGAGGAGTCGGAACGCGACGCCACCTCGCTCTACCAGGTCCTGGAGGGCGAAGCGCTCCTCCGCAGCGAGAACGAACGGCACCGGCTCGGCAAGGGCAAGATCGCCTCGGTGCCCGCCGGGCGCGCCCATCGGCTCGAGAACGCCGGGGGCGGACTGCTGGTGGTCCTCGCCACCCGAAGCCGTGGCGGCGCATAGGGCGACGCCGCCCGAGGGAAGGAACTTCGCGGACCGGTTCGGGCCGGCGCTGCGCTACGGCGCCGCCTTCGTCCTGCCGCTGCTCCTCGCCGCCGCCACCGCGCTGGTCTTCGACCGGGTGGTCGACCGCCAGGAGGCGGTGACCGACGCGGCCCTGCGGAGCGACGCCGTTCTGGACGCCACCGGTCGCGTGGAGACGCACCTGCTGCGGTCCGAGTCGGCGCAGCGCGGATTCGCGCTCTCCGGCGATCCGCGCTTCCGTCAGGAGTACGCGGCGGCGGTCGACGACGTGCACGACGCCCTCGCCGAGGTCGAGGCGCTCGACGGAGCGCAGCGCTACCGGACGGAGCTCGCCTCGATCCGCGACGGCTTCGCCTCCTGGCGTAGCGACGTGGTCGCGCCGACCCTCGCCGCGCGGGCGCGGACGCCGGTCGGCGCCGCCGGACGCGCCGCCGAGCTCGAGGCGCGGCTGCTGCGGCTCGGGGACGAAGGCGACGCCGCGGAGGCGGCGCAGCTCGAGTCCGTCGGGACGCTCGTGAACATGCTCACGACGATGCCGCACACGCCGGTCTTCGCCCGCGCCTGGAACGAGGTCGCCACCCGCCTGACGCTGGAACGGGAGAACCCGGGCAGCCAACGCGAGACGCTGAGACGGCTGGTGGGCGACCTCGCCCAGAGCGCCCGGTCGGGCGAGCAGGCGGTCGCCGCGGCGATCCTCTACGGGCGCGGCGTGAACCGCATGGACGCGATCCGCGCCACGCTCGCCTCCGTGCGTCAGGACGCCCGGTCGCGCACCGACTCCGCGCTGCAGGAAGCGCTCGACGGGGTGGCGTTCGCACGCGCCGTCGGCTGGGCCGCGCCGTTCGTGCTCGTGGTGCTCGGCTTCGCCGCGTTGTTCGTGCTGCAGGGCCGGCTGGTCGGGTCGGTCCGCCGCCTGACCACGGTCGCCGACCGCTTGGCGGCGGGCGACGCCGACGCGCGGGTCCGCGCGCCCCGACGCGATCCGCTCGTGCGCGTCGGCCACGCCTTCGACGCCATGGCCGACCGTGTCACGCGGCGCGAACGCCTCGCCGCGGCCGACCGCTCGTTGGCCACGATGCTGCCGGCGGCCGAGACGGTCGACGAGGCCCTCGACGTGGTAGCGGAGCACCTGCACCGGATCGCGCCGACGGGGTCGGGCACCGTCGCCCGGCACGATCCGGAGCGCGACGGCTTCGAGGTGCTGCGCGCTTGGGGCGAGGGGGCGCCGGACGCCGCCGCCACGTTCTCCACCGCCGCCTGCTGGGCGGCCCGCCGCTCGCGCGAACACCGCAGCGACCTGCGCGCCCCGCGCTGCGGGCACCTGACCTGGGCCGACCGTCCGGCGCTCTGCCTGCCGCTCGACGTGCGCGAGGCGCGGCTCGGCGTCCTCACCGTCGCCATCCCGCCGGAAGAAGCGGCCCGCCCGGCGTCCGACGCGATCGAGGACGCGGTCCGCTCCGCCGCCGAGCACCTCGCCCTCACCTGGGCGGCGCTGGACCTGCAGGAGCGGCTACGCGCCGAGTCGATCCGCGATCCGCTCACCGGCCTCTACAACCGGCGCTACCTCGAGGAGGCGACCGCCGCCGAGCTCGCCCGCAGCCGCCGCGACGGACGACCGGTAGCCGCGATCTTCCTGGACCTCGACCGCTTCAAGCGGCTCAACGACACCTTCGGGCACGCGGCGGGCGACGAGGTGCTCGCCGCGCTCGGGCGGCTGCTGGCCGGCGCGGTCCGTCCGGGCGACGTGGCCGCCCGCTACGGCGGCGAGGAGTTCGTGCTGCTCCTGCCGGAGGCGGACCGGAGCGTGGCGCGGGCCCGGGCCGAGTCGCTCCGCACGGAGGTGCACGCGCTGCGCGTCGACGCCGACGTCGGACCGCTCACCGCCTCGTTCGGAGTGGCGCTCGCGCCCGACGACGCACGCGACCGGGACGCGCTGTTCGCCGCCGCCGACGCCGCGCCACGACCGGTCGAGGTACGCGTTCCGGGGACCGTCGGCATGGACGAACTCGACCCCCGCGGCGTGGAGCGCAGCGCGCGCCTGCTCGCCGGCATGCGGGCCCTCGTCGACACCCACGGCTGGACGGCCGTCACGACCCGGTGCTGGCCCGAGTGCATGGACGACTACGGCGGCGCGGTCTGCTGGCCGTCCGCCGTGCTCGCCGACGCGGGCATCCCGGCGGGTTGCGAGGCCGACGTGCTCGGGACGATCACCAACCTCGTCCTGCAGGAGCTCGCGGCGCGGCCACCGTTCCTGGCCGACCTCGTGGCCGTCGACGTCATGGCCGACACGGGCACGCTCTGGCACTGCGGTGTCGCCGCCGCCTCCCTCGCGCGCCCCGGTGCCGCG
>SLSQ01000082.1 GCA_007130355.1 Trueperaceae bacterium | reverse complement strand
CGCCGCGGGGGCGGGCGTCGCTCCGGAGCCGTCGTAGGGCTCGGCGGGATCGCCGGGCGGCGCGGCCGGAGGAGGCTCCGGGTCCGGATCGGCCGACCGGCGCCGGAAGGCGTCGGACGGATCCGGATCCTCGTCGGCGCGGCGGCGCCCGCCGCCGAACCAGTCGCGCGCCCGGTCGAGGAAGCCGCCGAAGCCGGGGCGCGCCTCGTCGTCGGCGAGCCCGGCGAACGGATCGGGACCGTGGTGGGACCGGGGGTCGGGTTCCGGGTGGGCGGTGTCGGCCTCCGGCGCGACCGCCGGGCCGTGGGGCGACGATCGGTCGTGCGCGTCCGGATCGTGCGGTGGCCGTGGCGGGTCGTGCACCGTTCCGTGCGCGTCGTCGGCGTCCGTCGCGGACGGTCCCTCGTCGGGCTCGGCGGTGCGGGCGCCGGTCCGGAACGCGCCTATCGCGTCGGCGGCGTCGTCGGCCCGGTCCGGATGCCGGAGCCGAGGGTCGGGCGCGTCCGGTCCGTCCGGTGCGTCCAGGGCGATCGTCCGCGTCCGCGAAGGTTCGTCCCGGTGGCTGCCCCAGGAGCTGGGCGTCACCTTGGGTCGCGACCGTCGGGGACGCTTCGCCACGCCGATCCTCAGGTCGTCGCCGCGAAGCTCGAACGTGACCTGGTCGTTGACCTGGAGTTCGTGCCGCTCGAAGAACGCCGCGAGGCCGGCGACGTGCCGGGGCGGGTCGGACCAGAGCTCGAGGGCCGCGTCCGCCTCGGCGTCGAACGCCGCCAGTTCGCCGGCGGGGAGCCGGCCGGCCAGGGCGAACGGCAACTGCACGGTTCCGCTCCGGAGGCACATGCGCGTCACGCCGACGGCGTGCTTCTCGCCGCCGGATGCCGGTCCGGTCGCGCGGGGGGCGTCTGGGTTCACGTGCACCTCCTTCCGAGCGTCGTCGTCGAGTCTAGCAGGACCGCTTCCCGGCCCGGAAGCGTCGTCAGCGACGGACCGTCAGCGACGGACCGTCAGCGACGGACCGTCAGCGACGACCCGTCACGGCGACGGCGAGCGCGACGGCGATCAGGGCGAACGCCGTGAGCGAGAGGACGGGGATGGTGACGAACCCGAACCACTCGATGTAGGCCACGTCGCACGGGACGCCGCCGCGGCAGACGCCCGGGAAGCCGAACCCGTCGATCTTCTGGACGCCCACGTGGTACGCGGACACCGCGAGACCGAGCAGCACGAACGGAGCGGCGTACCGAACGGAACCGAGGTCGCCCCGCCAGGAACCGACCGCGAGCACGAGCGCCAGCGGGTACATCAGGATCCGCTGGTACCAGCACAGGGTGCACGGCAGGAAGTGCCGTACCTCGCTGAAGTAGAGGCTGCCGGCGGTGGCCACGATCGCGATCAACCAGGCCAGGTACAGCGCGGAGGCGGCCCGGGGGCGCGCCTCCGGGGCCGGGTTCATCGAGCGGCCAGGGCCGCTTCGACCGCGGTTCGGACCGCGGCGTAGGTCGCTGTGACCTCGGAACCGTCGACGAGCACGCTCGGGGTGCCGCGCAGGCCGAGCGCCTGGGCGGTGCCGACGTCGGAACGTACGGCTTCGAGCGCGAGGTCCTCCGCCGCGCAGGTCCGGACCGCCTCGGCGTCGACGCCGGGCAGGTACTCGGAGACGAGGTCGAGGGCGCGACGCTCGTTCAGGCCCTCCTGGCTGCGGTAGGCGACGCGCTTGAACTCCCAGAACGCCGCTTCGTCCTCGCGGAAGACGCACTCGCCGACGTGCGCCACGCGCTCCGACTCCGGACCGATCACCACGAAGTTCTTGTGGTACAGGGCGGCGTCGCCCGTCTCGACGAACTCTCGCTCGAGGCGGGGGAAGACGGTCTCGGCGAACTGCCCGCAGGCGGGGCAGAGGTAGTCCTCGAACACGACGATCTGCACCGGCGCGTCGGACGCTCCGAGGCGGGGCTGCGCTTCGAGGTTCAGGTCGCTCGCCTCGGCCGTGGCGCCCCCGAGACGCGGCACCACGAAGAGGGCGGCGACCGCCAGGACGGCGACGACGAGGGTGGTCAGGATCAAGGGGCGTCCGATCATGTCGTCATGCTACCCGTCGTCGCGTGAGAATCTTGCCGCCGGAGTTCGGCCGCCACGCTTCAGAACCCGCCCGGGTGGTGGTCGATGCCCTCGAAGGCGCGGACGAAGGCGCGCATCGGTTCCGGCTCGATCTCGTCGAACCGTTGCATCCGCTGCCAAGCGGTGAAGGCGTAGCGGGTCTCCATCTCCGGTCGGGGCACGATGGCGATCCGTCGGTAGCCGCGCGCGACCTGTTCGAGCTCCGAGACGCGTCGCAGCGTCTCGTCCTCGTCCTGGCCGGGGCGGTACCAGAGGATCACCCCGCCGTCCTCCATGTTGTGGACCAACTGCTCGTCGTGGGTCGTGTCGCCGGGAAGATAGGTGCCCCACGAGGCGAGCTCCGGCGTGTGCGGACCGGAGGTGGGCGGGTCGGTGTTGTACGGCGGGATCGGGGTCCCGAGGGCGATGTGGCGGTTCCCTTGGCTCGGGAACCGTTCGCCGGGACGGTTCGCCTCCTGCACGATGTTGATCGCGATCGGGAGCGCGATCAACGCGACCACGCCCGCGATGCCCACGATCCACGGCAGCCGCGAACCCTTCCGGCCCGCCCGGCGCTTCTTGCTGCGGGTCCGCGGCGGGGCGTCCGGCTCCGTGCGCTCCTGGGCGCGTGGGGACGGGGCGTTCTTCTTCGACGTCGACTTCTTCTTCGATTTCGCCATGGTGACGGCGATCGTAGCAGCGGGCCGAGCCCGGCCCGGTCCAATCGGCGACGCGGGCGGCGGCCGGCACGTCGTCCGGTCGTCACGGACGTCGACCGGGGCCCTGCTATCGTGCGCCACGAGCGCGGATCGTCCGGGCCCGGCGGCCCGGACGCGACCGTCCGTGCGTTGCACCGACTTCCCGAGGGAGGGACGCCATGGCCTACGAACTTCCTGCACTTCCGTACCCCGCCGACGCGCTCGAGCCGCACTTCGACGCGCGCACGATGGAGATCCACCACGGCAAGCACCACGCGACCTACGCCTCCAAGCTGGCGGACGCGGTCGAGGGCACCGAGCTCGACGGCAAGCCGATCGAGGAGATCCTCCGTCTGGGGGTCGACCGGCTGCCGACCGCGGTCCGGAACAACGGCGGCGGCTACGCGAACCACAACCTGTTCTGGGAGATCCTTTCGCCGAACGGCGGGGGCGCGCCGACGGGCGAGCTCGGCTCGGCGATCGACGCGACCTTCGGCTCGTTCGAAGCCTTCAAGGAGGCGTTGGGCGAGGCCGCGACCGGTCGCTTCGGCAGCGGCTGGGCCTGGCTCGTCGTCAAGCCCGGTGGCGAGCTGGCCGTCTACAGCACGCCGAACCAGGACAGCCCGTACATGGACGGCGACGTGCCGATCCTCGGACTCGACGTCTGGGAGCACGCGTACTACCTCAACTACCAGAACCGCCGGCCCGACTACGTCGCGGCGTTCTGGAACCTCGTGAACTGGGACGAGGTCGCCAAGAAGCACGGCGCCGCTCGCTGAGGCGCGCGCACGTCGGCGCGGCCGCCGCCTAGCGGGGGCCGGCTCAGAACGCGTACGGGCACGGGGAGGTTCCCCGTGCCCGTACGCGTGCGTCGCGAAGGCGCGCGCACCGGACCCGGCACGCCCCCTACGCTCCGGACGTGGAGGCGCCCCGCGACCGTGCCCGTACCGCCGTCGCCGCTGCGGGCTTCGTGCTGGCGGCGCTGGTCGCGCTCGCGCCGCACCTCTGGCCGCACCGGCCGTCGCCCACGGTGGAGGATCCCGACCTCGCCGTCGCCGTCACCGGAGCGGTGGCCGCGCCGGGCACCTACCTGCTGCCGTGGGGCGCCCGCGTCGCGGACGCGGTCGAGGCGGCGGGCGGCACGGCCCCGGACGCCGCCGCCGACCTGCTGGCCCCCGCACGGCTCCTGGTCGACGGGGAACGGGTGCACGTGCCGGCCTCCCGGCCGGCCGACGCCGACCCGCGCATCTCGCTCAACGAGGCGAGCGTGCACGAGCTCGAGCGCCTCCCCGGGGTCGGACCGGCGCTGGCCCAGCGGATCGTGGCCGACCGGCCCTACCACCGCGTCGAGGACCTGCAGCGGGTGCGGGGCATCGGTCCGGTCACCTACCAGCGCCTCGCGGACCGGATCCGCCCGTGACGGCGCCCTTCGGCGGGGGCCCGCCCGGGAAGGAGCTCCTGCGGTCGTTCGCGCCCGCGTTCGTGCCGTGGCCGATCCCGGCCGCGGCCGGGATCGCGCTCGGCGTCGCCGCGCACGCCGTGGGCGCCCCGTTCGTCCTGGTGGCGTTCGGGGCCGTGCTCGCCGCGACCGTCGCGGTCGCGGTCCGTCTCGACCGCTCGGGGCCGGCCGCCCCGCTGGCGGTCGCGGCCACGGTCGCGGCGCTCCTCCTCCCCATCGGTTGGGTCCGGCACGCGCAGCGCGAGGCCCGCCCGGAACCGCTCGCCCCGATCCTCGGGGCGCAGGTCGAACTGTCCGGCCGATCGGACGGACGCTTGCTCGTGATCGACGGCCTCGGCGGCGAGACGGTCGCGCTGCGGCCTTCGGGTCGCGTTCCGCGCGGACCGGTCCGGGTGCAGGGGGTGCTCGAGGCCGCCGAAGGGGCCCGCGTGCCCGGTGGCTTCGACGAGCGGGCGTGGCTCCGCCGACGCGATGGACACGCCGTCCTGCGCGTCGCACGGGTGACCTCCGCGCCCGTGCGTTCCGGCCTGCGCGACCGGGTGCGGGCCGGCCTCACGAGCGCGCTGCCGCCCCCCGAGGCGGAGCTGATGCGCGCCCTGACGCTGGGCGAGCGGGAGGGGATCGCCGACCTCCGCGACGCCTTCGCGCGGGCCGGGCTCGCGCACCTCCTCGCGCTCTCGGGGCTGCACCTGGGCGTGATCGCCGCCGCCATCGGGCTGGCCACGGCCCCGCTCGGACCGGCCCGGTGGCTGCTGGTGGCGGCCGCCGCGGTCGCCTTCGCCGCCTGGATCGG
>SLSQ01000196.1 GCA_007130355.1 Trueperaceae bacterium | reverse complement strand
CGACGATTTTCTCGGGTTCTACGACGCCGCCGCGCCGATCGTCGAGGCCGACTCGATCGATCGCACCGTCGCCTTCCGCGCCGGACGCTACGGCCAGGCGGCCGACTACCTGAACCTGCCGCTGTCGAAGGCGGATTACGACCGCTTCTACGAGGGGGTCGCGAACGCGCGCAGGCACGTGCCGCACGACTGGGAGAAGCTCGAGTTCTTCGAGGGCTGCATGCCGATCGAGGAGCTCGCCCGGCGTGGCTACGACACGCCGCGATTCGGACCGATGAAGCCGGTCGGGCTCGAGCATCCCGAGACGGGGGAGCGGTTCTTCGCGGTGGTGCAGCTCCGGCAGGAGGACGCCGCCGCCCGGATGTGGTCGCTCGTCGGGTTCCAGACCGGCCTCAAGTGGGGCGATCAGAAGACGGTGGTCCGTGCGCTGCCCGGCCTGCAGGACGCCGAGATCGTCCGCTACGGCGTGATGCACCGCAACACCTACCTGAACGCGCCGCGTCTGCTCGAGCCGACGCTGGCGTTGCGCGCCCACCCCGACCTGTTCGTGGCCGGGGTACTGGCCGGCACCGAGGGGTACCTCGAGTCGTCGGCGACCGGCTGGCTCGCCGGACGGAACGCGGCGCTGCGGGCGCTCGGCCGGCCGACGGTGGTGCCGCCCGAGCCGTCGATGCTGGGCGGCCTGGTGCGGTTCCTTTCCGGCGCGAACCCGGACGGGTTCCAACCGATGAACGCGAACTGGGGCCTGGTCCCGAACGCCCCGAAGAAGGACCCGGAGTCCGGCCGCCGCATGGGCAAGCGCGACCGCCGCGCCTGGATGCACCGGCAGGGCTACGCCGCCTGGAGCGCCTGGCTCGCCGAGGGCGACTGGCCGGCGCGGGAGGGCCGCCCGGAGGCGGTCCTCCAGGCCGTACCGGCGGGCGCCGCGTCCTCCGCCTCCGCCTCCGCCTCCGACTGACCCGCCGCAGCGGCGGCGACCGCCGCCTTCGGGGGTAGCATGGCCGGCATGGACGTCATCGATCTGCGCAGCGACACCGTCACCGTTCCGGACGCCGCCATGCGGCGGGCGATGGCCGAGGCGGAGGTGGGCGACGACGTCTACGGCGAGGACCCGACCGTCGCGCGGCTCGAGGCCGAGCTCGCGGAGATGGCCGGGACCGAAGCCGGCCTCTACTTTCCGAGCGGCACCATGAGCAACCAGGCGGCGCTGGCCGCGCATACGCGGCGCGGGGTCGAGGTGCTGGCCCCGGAGGGCGCGCACGTCTACGAGTACGAGCTGGGCGCGATGTCGCTCCTGTCGGGCCTGACGCCCCGCCTGCTGCCGGCGCCGCGCGGCGTGCCCGACCCGCAGGACCTGCGCGCGGCGGTGCACCGCTCGGTGCACCAGGCGCCGACCGGCCTGGTCGTGCTCGAGAACACCCACAACAAGGCGGGCGGCGTCGTCGTGCCGCTCGAGCGGCACGACGCGCTCGTCGCCGCCGCCCGTGCGGAGGGGCTGCCGGTGCACCTGGACGGGGCGCGCGTCTTCAACGCGGTGGTCGCGAACGGGACCGACCTGGAGCGCACGGTACGCGGGTTCGACTCCGTATCGGTCTGCCTCAGCAAGGGCTTGGGGGCGCCGGTCGGATCGGTGCTGCTCGGGACGCGGGCGTTCCTCGATGAGGCGCACCGGTACCGAAAGGCGTTCGGGGGCGGCATGCGGCAGGCGGGCGTGCTCGCCGCGGCGGGGCTGCTCGCGATCCGCGAGGGCCCGGCCCGACTGGCCGACGACCACCGGCGCGCCCGCCAGCTCGCCCAGGCGCTCGCGGAGGTGCCCGGCCTGGGGCTGGACTTGGACCGCGTCGAGACCAACATGATCTACCTCGACGTCGCGGACGCGCCCGGCCTGGTCGCGGCGCTCGCCGAACGCGGCGTGCGCGCGAACGCCCTCTCGGCGCGTGCCGTCCGTCTCGTCACGCACCGGGGCGTCGGCGACGACGACGTGCGCACCGCGGCCCGCGTCATCACCGAGGTCGTCGAGCGGCGCGCGGCGGCCTGAGGTGCGGGCGGTCCTGCTGGCCCATCCGGCCGGACACAGCCTGAGCCCGGTCCTGCAGAACGCCGCCTTCGAGGCGGCGGGCCTGGACGTGACGTACGAGGCGTGGGACGTCCCGCCGGAGCGGCTCGCCGCCACGGTCGCCGCCTTGCGGGACGACCGCTCGGTGCTGGGCGCGAACGTCACCGTGCCGCACAAGCGGACCGTGATGGCGACCCTCGACGGACTCGATCCGGACGCGCGCGCGATCGGTGCGGTGAACGTACTGCGGCGGACGGAGGCGGGACTGGTCGGCGGAAACAGCGACGGCGCCGGGTTCCTCCGCTCGCTGGCCGAAGCCGGCCTGGATCCGGCCGGCCGTTCGGTCCTGCTGGTCGGCGCGGGAGGCGCCGCCCGCGCCGTCGGCTGGAGCCTCGCGGCGCGGGGCGTGGCCTCGCTGTCGGTCGCCAACCGCACGTTCGAGACGGCCGAGGATCTGGTCGCCGCCTGGCGCCAGAGCTTCCCGAAGCTGCGTCCGCGGGCGGTCCCGACGGACGAGCTCGGCGAGGCCGTGGCCGTGAGCGACGTGGTGGTCAACGCCACCTCGGTCGGCATGGAACGGGGCGGGGTGGATCCGGACGAGAGTCCGCTGCCGGCGTCGGCGTGGGCCGGCGGTCCGGATCGCTGGGCGGTCGACCTGGTCTACCGGCCGCGCGTCCCACGCTTCCTGCGCGACGCCGACGCGGCTGGGCTCCGCACGATCGGGGGGCTCGGCATGCTGCTGCACCAGGGTGCGGTGGCGTTCGAGGCGTGGACCGGCCGCCCCGCGCCGGTCGCGGAGATGCGGGCCGCCCTCCACGCCGCGCTCGCTGGCGATCCGCCCGACGCGCTCCGCGACCGGCCGAGCGAGCGCGACCGACCGTGAGGGACCCGGCCGCCGTCCGGCTCACGTTCCGACGCGAGGAGCCGGCCACGGTCGCGATCCTGGCGGACGTGCACGGCATCGTCGCGCCGCTCGAGGCGGCCCTGCGCGACGTCGCGAACGTCGCCCCCGACGCGGTGGTGTTCAACGGCGACCTGGTGAACCGGGGACCGGACGGCGTGACGGTCCTCGAACGGATCGAGTCGGTTCCCGGTCCGCGCGTCCTCGGCAACCACGACGACCTGATGCGGATGTGGGTCGCGCGGGATCCGGCGTTGCCGACGTCGTGGTTCGACGATCCGTTCTGGAACGCGAACGGCTGGGCCGCGGAGCGCCTGGACCGCAGCGGCTGGCTCGAGCGGATCGCGACCTGGCCGTACTCCGTGCGCCTCGAGGTCGAGGGAGGGCCGGTCGCGCTGGTCACGCACGGAAGTCCGCGCCACTACCGGGAGGGCTACGGTCCGCACCTCAGCGACGCCACCGTCTCGGAGATCGCCGAGATGCATCCGGTCGACCTCTTCGTGGGGTCGCACACGCACCGGACGCTCGACCGGACGGTGGGTCGCCGGCGGGTGCTCAACACCGGTGCGGTCGGCACGCCGTTCGACGGCGACCCGCGGGCGCACTACCTGATCCTGCGCCTGGACGGACGCGGCTGGCGCCCGGAGTTCCGGCGGGTGCCGTACGACCGGACGGCGGCGCTCGCCTCGTTCGAGCGCAGCGGGTACCTGGAGGCGGGCGGGTTGGCCGCGCGCATCCACTGGCTCGAGGCGGCCACCGCCCGCAGCCTCCTCACTCCGTTCCTGATGTGGCGGGACGAGCAGGAGGGGGTCGCGCTGGACCGGGCGTCGTGGCGACGGTTCGTGCGCGAGCGGGCCGGACGGATCGTGGCGCCGGACGAACCGGGCGCCGAGGTCGCGGCGCGCAGCGGCCTGCTCGGCCCGGACTGACGGAAGCGCCGTCCGGTCCCGACCCGCCGCCCCCGGCGACCCCGGGTCAGGTACCGGTCCGCTCGATCCTCCAGGCGCCGTCGCGGACCGGCGTCAGGCGGAGCCCGTTCGGCGGATCGTCGGCGATGTCGGAGAGCAGGTCGCGCGCCACCGCATCGTCGAGATCGAAGCGACGGGCGATCACGTCGACCTTCGCGATCAACGACATTTCAGGACTCGCGAGGAAGCGCGCGAGCCTCGTGCGCAGGTCGCCGCCCTCGTCCGCGGCGCTCGGCGCGGCGCGCACGCCGGGCACGCGGGGCGCGACCGGTTCGGCGGGGGCGACGGGATCGGATGCGGTCGGGCCCGGCCCCGGCGCGGGTGCGCGGCCCGCGTCCGCACCTGCGGCGGCCGGGTCCGGCTCGTGCGGAACGGTGCGGTCGTGCGGTTCGTGCGCCGCGTCCGGCTCGGGATCCGCGAGCGGTTCGAGGAAGTCGTCGTCCGACGCGCCGAACGCGTCGAAACGGTCGTCGGCGAGATCGTCCGGCCAGAGGGAGCGCGCCTCCGCCGCCCGGCGGGGGGACCGGCGGCGCAGCGGATCGGGTGCGACGGGACGTACGGCGTCGTCGCGGGTGCGCTCACGGCGGTCGGAGCCGACGCGGATCCGCTCCGGATCGCTCGAACCGCGCGCCGCGAAGCGCGCCTCGGAGGCGGGCGGATCGGCCGGGGCCGGCGTCGACGACCGCTCCGGACGGGGCGCCTCGTCGGCGGGCGTTTCCGAGGCGGTGGGCGCCTCCGCTGGCGTCGGATCCACCGGCAAGATCTCCTCCGTCGGGTCCGTCGGGTCCGCCGGGTCCGTCGGCTCGGGCGCGGGCGTGCGGTCCGGTGCGGGTTCGGGCGCGGGCTCCGGTGCGGGTTCGGGCCTGGGCGCCGTAGGAGCGACGTCGCGGGCAGCTGCCGGCGACGCGTCGTCCGTCGCGGCGTCGTCGCCGCTGTCCGTGCGGTCGGTCGTGGCACGGAGACGGGCTTCGCGCACGCGCCACGGCGCGGCGGGACGCGTCCGGGTCGTCCGCTCGGGGGTCGTCCGCTCGGGGGTCGTGGGCTCGGGGTCCGTGCGCTCAGGGTCCGTGCGCTCCGAGGGGCGCGGCTCGGGCGGCCGGTGGGCTGCGGGCGGGACCGGGTGCGAAGGG
>SLSQ01000114.1 GCA_007130355.1 Trueperaceae bacterium | reverse complement strand
GACGCGCGCGGTCGAGCGTCGTAGGCCGTGGCGGACGACCGCGGGCGCCCGCCGACGCGCGCCGCCGCGACGCCCGCGCTCAGCCGGCGCCGGTGAGCTTCTCGACCACGCTCCGGTCCTCGAGCGTGCTCACGTCGCCGGAGAGTTCCTCGCCCGAGGCGACCGACCGCAGCAACCGGCGCATGATCTTGCCGCTACGGGTCTTCGGCAGCGCCTCGGCGAAGTGGATCACGTCCGGCTTGGCGATGCTGCCGATCTCCTTGGCGACGTGGTCGCGCAGGGCGGACCGCAGACCGTCGTCGCCCGTGCGGTCCCCTTCGAGGGTGACGAAGGCGACGATCCCCTGGCCCTTGATCTCGTCCGGTCGGCCGACGACCGCCGCCTCGGCGACCGCCTCGTGCGACACGAGTGCCGACTCGACCTCCATGGTGCCCAGCCGGTGGCCGCTCACGTTCACCACGTCGTCGACCCGCCCCATGATCCAGAAGTAGCCGTCGGCGTCGCGACGCGCGCCGTCGCCGGCGAAGTAGACGTGCGGGATCTCGCTCCAGTACTGGTTCCGGTAGCGGTCGTCGTCGCCGTACACGGTGCGCAGCATCGACGGCCAGGGCCGCTTCATCACCAGGTAGCCGCCGTCGTCGCGGGCGACGTCGTTGCCGTCGACGTCGACGATCGCCGGTTCGACCCCGAAGAACGGCAGGCCGGCCGAGCCCGGTTTCGCGTCGTGCGCGCCGGGCAGGGTCGTGAGCATGATCGCGCCGGTCTCCGTCTGCCACCAGGTGTCGACCACCGGGCAGCGATCGCCGCCGATCACGCGGCGGTACCAGGTCCACGCCTCGGGGTTGATCGGCTCGCCGACGGTTCCGAGCAGGCGCAGGCTGGTCAGGTCGTGCCGCGACGGGTGCGCGTCGCCGAGCTTCATGAACGCTCGAATCGCCGTCGGCGCGGTGTAGAAGACGGTGGCCTTGTAGCGGTCGACCATCGACCAGAGTCGGTCGGGGGCCGGATGCGTGGGGGCGCCCTCGTACATGATCTGCGTCGCGCCGTTCAGCATCGGGCCGTAGACGATGTAGCTGTGCCCGGTCACCCAGCCGACGTCGGCGGTGCACCAGAAGACGTCGTTCGGCTTCAGGTCGAACACGTGCTTCGTCGACAGGTAGGTGCCGACCATGTACCCGCCGGTCGTGTGCAGCACGCCCTTGGGCTTTCCGGTCGAACCGCTCGTGTAGAGGATGTAGAGCGGATGCTCGGCGTCGAGCGGCTCGGCCGGGCAGTCGGGCGACGCGTGCTTGGCGAGGTCGTGCCACCAGTGGTCGCGGCCCGGCTCCATGTTCACGTCGCTGCCGGTGCGGCGCACGGTGATGACCGTCTCGACCGAGGGACAGCGCTGCAGCGCCTCGTCGACCGCGGGTTTGAGCGGGAGCACCTTGCCGCGCCGGTAGCCGCCGTCGGCGGTGATCACCGCCTTCGCGTCGGCGTCGACGATCCGGTCGACCAGCGCCTGCGCGCTGAACCCGCCGAACACCACGCTGTGGGTGGCCCCGATGCGGGCGCAGGCCAGCATGGCGATCGCCGCTTCGGGGATCATCGGCAGGTAGATCGCGACCCGGTCGCCCTTCGTCACGCCCCGGGCCTTGAGCACGTTCGCGAAGGTGCCGACCTCGCGCAGCATCTCGGCGTAGGTCAGGACCCGACGGTCGCCCGGTTCGCCCTCCCAGAAAAAGGCGACCTTGTTGCCGAGGCCCGCCTCGACGTGCCGGTCGAGGGCGTTGTAGGAGAGGTTCGTGGTGCCGCCCGCGAACCAACGGGCGAACGGCTCCTCCCACTCGAGCACCGCGTCCCAACGACGGAACCAGTGCAGTTCGGAGGCGACTTCGGACCAGAAGGCGTCCGGCTCCTCGAGCGAACGACGGTAGAGCTCCTGATAGGTCGCGGCGTCGCCGATCCGGGCCGAGGCGCGGAACGAGGCGGGGGGCGAGAACCGTCGTTCTTCGTGCAGGACCGATTCGATGCGTTCGGACATGGGGCCTCCTCCGTGCGCGGACGTGTCCCGGAAGGGGGAAGCCGCCCGCGAACGGGCGTGGACGGGCCGTGCGCGCGTCCCTCCGGGAGGTGCGATCCGGACGGGCCGAGCATACCGCAGCGGTTCGGAGCCCGGAACTCAGGAACGGGCGGTCCGGCGTCGCCGGGGGAGGCGCCACCCGTCGCTGGTGAACAGGACGAACACCGCGACCACCTCGAGCCGTCCGGCGTACATCGCGAACGTCAGCAGCGCCTTGATCCCGTTCGGGAAGCCGGCGTAGCTCTCCATCGGGCCGACCCCGCCGAGGCCGGGACCGATGTTTCCGAGCGTCGCGATCGAGGCGGTGAACGCCGTCACGAAGTCGCTCCCCGCCAGCACCAGCGTCGTCGTGAGCGCGGCGAACGACGCCAGGTAGAGCGTCAGGAACGCCGTCACCGCGCGCAGCACCTCCTCCGGCACGGTGCGCCCGCCGACCCGGACCGGCAGGACCGCCCGAGGATGGAGCGCCCGACGCACCTCGCGGCCCGTGTGCTTGGCGACCACCAGCAAGCGGATCACCTTGATCCCGCCCGCGGCGCTGCCGGCGCTTCCGCCGACGAACATCAGAAGCAGCAGCACCGCCTGCTGGCGAGGCTCCCAGGCGCCGAAGTCGAGCGAGGCGTACCCGGTGGTCGTCACGATCGAGAGCACGTTGAAGAGGCCGTGCCGGACCGCGTCGGTGCCGTGGTCCGGCCACAAGAGCCAGGCGGCCGCGGCCGCCGCCGCCGCGACGATGCCGAGGTAGGCCCGGAACTCCGGATCGCGCGCCAGCACCCGGGGACGCCCGGACAGGGCCCGGTACTGAAGCGCGAAGTTCACGCCCGCGAACGCCATGAACACGATGGCGACCCAGTGCGCCGCCGCGCCGAGCCCCGCGAACGAGCGTTCCTCCGGGCTGAACCCTCCGGCGGCGACGGTGGTGAACGCGTGCGCGGCCGAGTCGAGCCAGCCGATCCCGGTCGCGAGGTACGCCACGAACGCCGCGGCGGAGAGGCCCAGGTAGACGAGCAGCACCGCCCCCGCCGTGTTCCGGAGGCGCGGCGTGAGGCGCTCCTCGCTCGGACCGGGAAGCTCGGCGGCGAACAGCTGACGCCCGGCGATCGCCAGCTGCGGGAAGACGGCGATGAACAGCACGATGATGCCGATGCCGCCGATCCACTGGCTCATCGCGCGGTACAGGAACAGCGCGTTGCCGAACGCGCCGAAATCGGTCAGCATGGTCGCGCCCGTCGCCGTGAAGCCGCTCGTCGACTCGAAGACCGCGTCGAACCACGGCATTCCGCCGTCCACCACGTACGGGATCGATCCGAACAGGGGGACCGCGGCCCACAGCGCCAGCACGGCGATCAACGTCTCGCGACGCGACGGCTCGGTGCGGGTCGAGCCGAACCGGACCAGCACCGCGCCGACCGCACCCGCCGCGACCGTCGTGAGCGCGAAGCCGTGCCACGGCTCGGCCATGAGGGCGGCCGCGACCGCGTACGCCCCGGTCAGCGCGGCCAGGGCGAGCAGGCCCAGTCCCGTGATCTGGGGCGCGAAGCGACCTCGGCCCCGGCGGCGTTCGAGCCTCACGACCGCCCCCTCCCTTCGAACCGCGTCCGCCAGCGGCGTGGTGGGTGCAACCCGTCCGGAGCGAGCACCGCGAGGAGCGCCAGGATCTCGAGTCGGCCGGCGATCATCAGGAAGATCAACACCCCCTTGGCGGGGTCCGAGAACGCGGCGAAGCTCTCCATCGGCCCCACCGCGCCCAGGCCCGGACCGATGTTCGCGAGCGTGGCGACGGAGGCCGTGACGGCCGTCCGTGCGTCGGCCCCGTCGAACGCCAGCGCGATCGCGCCGCCGGCGAACAACAGGGCGAACAGGGTCACGAACGCCGTGACGGCGTGCACGACCTCTTCGGACACCGGGCGGCGCCCGACCCGGACCGGAACCACCGCGCGCGGGTGCACCGCGCGGACGATCTCGCGACCGGCGTGCGAGGCGAGGATTCGCCAGCGCACCACCTTGATCCCGCCGGCGGCGCTGCCGGCGCTGCCCCCCACGAACATCGCCGTCACCAGGACCGCCAGCGCCGGCGTCGCCCAGGTCTCGAAGTCGGCCGAGGCGTACCCCGTGGTCGTCACGATCGAAAACGCCTGGAACAGGGCGTGCCGGACCGCGTCCGGACCGTCGTAGGCGGGCGCGATCGCGACCGCGAGCAGGAGGGCGACGCCGGCGGCGACCGCCAGGTAGGTCCGGAACTCGGCGTCGCGCAGCAACCGGCCGGGGCGACCGAGGAGCGCCCGGTACTGGAGCGCGAAGTTCGCCCCCGCGAACGCCATGAACACGGTCGCGACCCACTGTGCGGCGGGCCCGAACGCCTCGAACGAGCGGGCCTCGGGGCTGAACCCGCCCGACGCCAGCGTGGTGAGCGCGTGGGCCACGGCGTCGAACGGGCCCATGCCGGCCGCGAGGAACGCCATGCCGCAGGCGACGGTGAGGCCGAGGTAGACGGCGAGCAACGCCCGCGCGGTCGCGTGCACGCGCGGCGCCAGCGCGTCGGTCTCCGGTCCGGGCGCCTCGGCGGCGAACAGCTGACGGCCGGCGACCCGGAAGTACGGGAACACGGCGATGAACAGCACGATGATGCCGATCCCGCCGACCCACTGGCTCGCCGCGCGCCAGAGGAAGAGGCTTCGCTCGAACGCTCCGAAGTCGGTCAGGACCGTCGCTCCGGTGGTGGTGAACCCGCTCGCCGCCTCGAACCAGGCGTCGATCCACGCCATGCCCCCGTCGATCCGGTACGGCACCGCCGTCAGCAGCGGAACGAGCGTCCACAGCGCGACGACGGCGACCAGCGCTTCGCGTCGGGACGGTTCGCCGCCGCGCCGGGCGAACGGACCGAGCGCCGCGGCGACCGACGCGGAAGCGACGGCGGCGAGCAGGAATCCGGTCGCCGGCTCGCGCCACGCCGTCGCGAGCGCCGCGAAGGCGAGCGCGGCGGCCGCCGTCGCGCCGGCACCGACGG